>DATBND010000424.1:0-4115 GCA_036554505.1 Actinomycetota bacterium
CCGACAAGGAGAGAGCGCGCGCGTGAGGGTCGTCCTCGTCTGTCCCTACTCGTGGGACCGCGTCGGCGGCGTCCAGTCACACGTCCGCGGGCTCGCCGGGGCACTTCGGTCACGCGGGCACGACGTCGACATCGTGGCCCCCCACTCGACCAGAGCCGGAAGCGATGCCGGCGACGGCGTGACGATCGTGGGGCGCGCCGTTGGCATCCCCGCTAACGGATCGGTCGCGCCGCTCGCGTTCGGCCCCCTCGCAGCCGCCGGCGTGAGGCGCGCGCTAGCGTCGTTCGACCCAGACGTGTGCCACCTTCACGAGCCGCTGATCCCCAGCCTCTCCCTGCTGGCGCTGTGGGGGGCGCGCGCGCCGTGTGTCGGCACGTTCCACGCGTCCGCTGAGGGCAGCCTCGGCTATCGCGCGGGGCGGGTCGTGCTCGAGCGGGCGGCCCGCCGGCTCGCGGTGCGGACGGCGGTGTCCGACGCGGCGCGCGCGCTTGCGTTCCGGTACTTTCCGGGCGACTACGTGCTGACGCCCAACGGCGTCGACGTCTCCGCGTTTCGAGGGCCTTCCGAAGCGGCCCGCGCGAAGACCGTCCTGTTTCTGAGCCGTATCGAACGGCGCAAGGGACTGGAGGTCCTGATCCAGGCGATGGCGCGCATCAGAGACGTCGGCGCGCGCCTGATCGTTGCCGGTGACGGGCCCGAGGCGCGCTCTAGTCGGTTACTCGCGGAGCGACTCGACGTCGACGCGGAGTGGCGAGGGGTCGTCTCCGATTACGAGAAGGCCGAGCTCTTTCGATCGGCCGGCGTCTACTGCGCGCCCGGGCTTAGCGGCGAGTCGTTCGGCATCGTGCTCGTCGAGGCGATGGCGGCAGGCGCTCCGGTGGTGTGCTCGGACCTCCCCGGCTTCAAGGCCGTTGCGGGAGGTGCCGCGCGCCTCGTGCGGCGCGGCGATGCGGGTCTGCTGGCCGGCGCGCTCAGAGCGGTGCTGACCGACCCGGCAGAGGCCGCGGCGATGAGCAAGCAGAGCGTTCGCATGAGCGGCCTCTTCGACTGGTCGCGCATCGCCTCGGGCGTCGAGTCGGTCTACGAGCGCGCGCTGTCGGCGCGTCCTGCGCGATGACCAACGGCGACCCCGCGCTCGAGGCGAAAGGCGTCTTCAAGACGTACCACCAAGGAGAGGACGTCATCCGCGCGTTGCGGGGTGTCGACCTGTCGGTGAAACGCGGCGAGTTCCTGTGCATCACCGGCGCCTCGGGGTCGGGCAAGTCCACGCTGCTGCACATCCTCGGTGGCCTCGACCGGCCCGACGCCGGCGACGTCGTGCTGGAGGGGCGCTCCATCGGCGACCTGCCGGACGAGGGGCTCGCGCTCGTGCGCCGCCGCCGTCTGGGGTTCGTGCTCCAGTTCTTCAACCTCCTCCCGACGCTCAGCGCGGCCGAGAACGCGGCCTTCCCGCTTCTGCTCGACGGAGAGGGTGACGCGCTGGACCGGGCGCGTTCGTCGCTCGACCGCGTCGGGCTGACGGCGCGCGCGGGGCACCGGCCGTCGCAGCTCTCCGGCGGCGAGCAGCAGCGCGTCGCGCTCGCGCGCGCGTTGGTGACATCCCCGGCGGTCGTGCTTGCGGACGAGCCGACGGGGAACCTGGACTCCGTCACCGGTCGGGAGATCCTCGAGCTTCTCCGCACCACCGCCGACACCGGGCAGACGATCGTCATGGTCACCCACGACGAGCGCTCGGCGGGCTTCGCCGACCGAACGGTCCGCCTGTCCGACGGCGCGCTTGCGGACGTCCCCCGCACGGCGGAGTAGAGGACATGTCGTTTCTGTTCCGTTCTCTGAACGCCCGGCACCTGCGCGAACGGAAGCTCCGAACGCTGCTGACGCTGGCCGGGGTGGCCGCCGGTGTCGCCCTCGTGTTCTCGATCTCGGTGATCAACGCGACGTTGTTGACGACGTTCCGCTCGAGCATCCGCGACCTCGCAGGCGCTGCCGAGATCGAGGTCGCGGCCGCCGACCAGAGCGGCTTGCCGGCGGGCGTAGTCGAGGAGATCGAAGCCATCGACGGCGTCGAGCGGGCCGTCCCCACGCTGCGCCAGACGACGCGCATCGTCGGCCGGTCGGGGACCGAGCGCATCCTCTTGCTGGGCATCACGCCCGAGATCGCGTCGCTGTTCCCGGGAGAGTCGAGCCCGTTCGGCGGTCTCGACCTCGACGGCGGGTTCGGTCCCGTCGGAACCGGGATCGTCCTCTCGCGCTCGGTCGCGGACGACGTCGGCGGTGACGCGGTCGCGGTCGAGGTCCCCTCCGGCGACGTGCGCCTAGCGGTAACCGGCGTGGCGGGCGGAGGGGCCATCGGCGTTCTGAACGGCGGGAAGGTCGGGGTCATGTTGCTCCCGTCCGCCCAGGCGATCTTCGACCGGCCGGGGCGGATCGACTCGGTCTACGTCGCGGTCCGCTCGGACAAGGAGGTCCGCGCGGTTCAGGACGCGATCGACGAGCGTCTGCGCGGCGCGGCAATCGTCGGTCCGCCGGGTGAGCGCGGGCGCGGCCTCGAGCGCGTCTTCGCCGGGTTGGGCACGCTCCTCTCGCTCGCGGGCACCGTCGCCCTCTTCGTCGCGCTGTTCGTCGTCTACAACACGATGTCGATGTCTCTAGCCGAGCGGAGGCGCGAGATGTCGATGGCGATGGCGCTCGGGTCTACGCGCCGGCAGCTATTCGGCGCGTTCTTGTTCGAGGCGTTCTTGTTCGGCCTCGTCGCATCGGGCATGGGGATCCTCAGCGGGCTCGGCCTTGCACAAGTCCTGGTCGAGCGCGCGGCCGCCAGCTATCGGATCCTGCCGGTGACCGGCGCGGGCGCACTGGCGGTCGACTGGGCTCAGGTACTCGTGGCAACAGCTGGCGGGATCGGCGTCGCGCTCGTCGGCGCGTACGTCCCGGCGCGGCGGCTGTTCGGAGTGGCGCCGATCGAATCGCTCCGTCCGGAGGCGGCGTACGAGTGGGGACCTACCTCCGCGCTCGGTATCAGCCGAAAGGCAGGCGTGACCGTAGGCGCGCTCGGGATCGCAGGAGCCATCGCCACCTTCGCCGCGTACGTGTTGTTGTCACAGGAGCGCTGGCTCGCGTCCGCCGGGCTGATCGCCGGTTTCACCGGCATCACGTTCCTCCTGCCCTACATCGTGCCGTGGGCCGTCGCGCTCGTGCGCGGCCCCACGATCGCGTTGTTCAGAACCGTGGGCCGGATCGCGTCGGACGCGTTGACGAAGAACCCGGGGCGGACGACGTTCACGACGGCCGCGCTCGTGCTCACACTGTCGATGGCGATTGGCGTCGGGAGCGCGCTCGGCTCTTACGAACGACAGGTCGAGTCGACCGCGGACGCGCTCATCGGCGCGCCGATATACATCGCATCGCGCTCGTTCACCGGGTTGACCTCCGACCAGCCTCTGCCGGTCGACTTCCGGTCGAAGATCGAAGCAATCCCGGGCACGGGCTTCGTCTACCCGCTGCGGTTCTCGTTCACTGACGTCGAGGGCGAGCAGGGGATCATCTTTGCCGTTCCCGCCGAGCAAGCGCTTAACGAGGGCGCGGAGACGTCGCTCGAGTCGATCACTCCCGATCCGGACGCGTTCCTCGAGGGGCTCGGGCGCGGTGAGGTCGCGATCTCGCAGCTGACTGCGCAGCAGCACGAGCTGGAGCCGGGCGATTCGATCGAGCTACCGACGCCCGGCGGCCGGAGAGCCTTTCGAATAGCCGCGGTCTACAACGAGCTCGTGTCCTTCGACTCGGTGTACATGGACTACGAGACGTACGCGGAGATCTGGGACGACGACAAGGCCGACGAGTTCGGAGTGTTGCCCGACGGCACGGTGCCGCTGGACGTCCTCGAGTCGCGCCTCGACGAGCTGGTGGCGGATTCCGGATTGCCGGCGCGCGTGTTCGAGAAGAGCGAGCTCGTCGAACGCATCCGTCGCATCGTGGAGGGGACGTTCTCACTCGGGCGAGGCATCCAGTTTGCCGCGTTGGTCGTCGCTGCGCTGACGATCGCGAACACGATGTTCACCGCCGTGCTCGAGCGACGCTGGGAGATGGGATTACAACGCGCTCTCGGGATGAGCGGA
>DATBND010000089.1:0-5593 GCA_036554505.1 Actinomycetota bacterium
GTGTTCTGCGAGAAGCCGCTGGCGCTCACCTCCGAGGAGCTCGACGAGGTCGAGGCCGCGGCCGAGTCGAGCGACGGGGTCCTGTTCGTCGGCTTCAATCGCCGGTGGTCGAAGCCCGTGAAGACGCTGCGCGATCACTTCGCACGCGGCAGCGGCCCCCTCGTGATCACCTATCGCGTCAACGCAGGCCGTCTTCCCGAGTCGCACTGGTACCACGACCGACGCCAGGGCGGCCGGTTGATAGGCGAGGTCTGCCACTTCATAGACACCTGTGCTGCGATCGTCGGAGAGACCGCAACCGAGGTGCAGGCCGCGGGGTCCGGCATCGGCGAGAAGGTCCTCGACGAGAACCTCGTCGTCACGACTCGTTATCCCGACGGCTCGGTCGCGACGATCAGCTACGCGGCGGCCGGTCACCCCTCGACCGAGAAAGAGCGCATCGACGTCTTCGGGCGCGGGCGCAGCGGCTCGGTCGTCGACTTCCGGCGCGTCGAGCTCGACGGGAAGGCGACGACGGTGCGGCCGCAGGACAAGGGACACGTCGCCGAGGTCGAGGAGTTCCGGCGCCAGATCCGCACGGGCGAATCCACCGCCGACGAGGCCATCGCGTCGATGCGCACCACGCTTCTCGCCGCCGCCGCGCTGCACGGCCCGGACGAGGCCGCGAAGGAAACGTTTTGAGGGTATTGATCGACTGCCTCAGCGCGCGGGCAGGTGGTGGCGTCACCGACGCGGCGCAGCTCCTACCGCAGCTCGCGGCCGAGGCTGAAGAGACGGAGCTGTCGGTCATGTTGTCCTCGCGCTACCAGCGCGATCTCATCAGCCTCGTGCCGGCTTCCGTCCGCCTCATCGATGCGGACATCCCGCCCGGACTCGCGGCGCGGATGTCTTACTTGACGCGCCGCGTGCCTGAGGTCGTACGTGATCGGGCGGTGGACGTCTTGCTGACGATGGGTGAGATCTCGGCGTATCGCGCACCGTGCCGTCGAATCGCCTATTTCCGGAACCCGAATCTGATCGCGTCGCCGCGCCTCTTCGAGGGTGTCGAGCCCAAGGTCCGACACCTCGTCTACAGATCCGTTCGCCGGCCCCTCGTCCGCGCCACGATCAAACGTTCACACCGGATCCTGTTCCTGTCCAAGACGTTCGCCCGCGAGGTTCAGGACGCGCTCGGGATCGATCCCTCGAAGTCGGCGGTGGTCTACCTCGGCGTCAATCCCGGATTCACGCCGGGCACGGCTGATCGAGACGTGCTCTCGAGGCTCGACGTTCCCGACCACTATCTGCTGGCGGTTTCCACGTTCACGAGGCACAAGAACTACCCGCGCCTGCTCCGCGCGTTCGCATCCCTACTCGAGGGCGGCGCGCCTCCGGATCTGAACCTTCTGATCGCAGGCGGGCCCGGCCCCGCGGACGTGATGCGTGACGTTCACCGAGAGCTGGACACGCCGATACTGCGTGGTCGAGTGCGGCTCTTGGGCGCCGTCGCCTACGACGACATGCCCCATCTCTATCGGGGCGCGCGCGCGTTCGTCCTGCCTACGAAGCTCGAGACGTTCTGCCACCCCCTTGTCGAGGCGATGGCAACCGGGGTCCCGGTCCTCACGTCGGACCTCCCCATCACCAAGGAGATCTGCGGCGAGGCCGCTCTCTACGTGGCGCCTCTCGACACCGCCGGCCTGACGACCGGCATGGCGACGGTCATTGGAGACAACTCGGTACGGGCCACTTTGATAGGGCGGGGTGTCGAGCGCGCCCGCGACTTCTCGTGGGCGCGCACGGCCAGAGGCGTGCTGCGCGAGATGGAAGGCGTCACGGCCGTCGGGAGCTAGGCAGCAGCGCGCGGTACGCGGCCTCGAGCTCTTCGGCGAAGCCCGTCACCGAGAACCGCTCCCGGACCCGCTCGAGTCCTCCGTTGGCGAGACTCGCCCTCAACTCTGGTTCGGTCGCGACGCGTGCGATCGCCTCGGCGAGCCTCGACGCGTCTCCCACTGGCACCAGAAGCCCCGTCATATCGGGCTCCACGACGACCTTTCCGCCCTCCGTGGCGGTCGTGATCACCGGAGCACCCGAGGCCATCGCCTCGAGCAGGACGATCCCTAGACCTTCCTGGTCGGACGCGAGAACGAACGCTTGGCAGGACCGATACAGCTCCCCGAGGTCGTCGTCGGACACGCGACCCTTCAGCTCTATCGCGTCCGCGATCCCGAGACTGCGTGCGTGCGCCATGTCCTCTGCGGTGGGGGGGTCCCCCGCGAGGACGAGGCGCGGCAATCCCTCTACGAGCGAACGGGCTCTTGCGTATGCCTCGAAAAGCGTGCGAGGAGCTTTACGAGGATCGCTGAATCGCCCCACGGAAAGAATGAAGTCACCACCACCCAGCGGGTCGGGGCGGCAGCGAAAGCGATCGCTGTCGACCGGCGGACACAAGAGAAGGACCCGCCCCGAGGCATGCGCCTCGCACAGCTCTCTCATCTCGATGTTCTCGACGAGGAGCAGGTCCGCATTGCGGATCGCCTTCATTTCCATGGGACCGACCATTCTCGTCATTGCGCGGGTCCAGGCGCCTCGCGCGCCCGTCTCCTCGCGCAGACGGGTCGCGCGCTCGCGCGCAGCCGTCGTAGCGAACTGCACGGCCAGCGGGCGCGTCGTCGCCAACAGAGGGCGGGCCCATGCGGCAAGGCCACCTATCACTTGGACCAGGTCGAAAGTCTCGAGGAGCTCCGTCAGGGCACGCCGCGGCCAGTACCGGCACGGCTCGATCTCCGAGAAGACCGATCCGACGCGCCGGTAGTGATAGCCGTCCCTCTCCGCATCGGCGGTCGTCACCCCCCGAAACCACGTTCGTGGAGATCTCAGGCTCACGCTCTGCGGATCCCCGCGCGAGGTCGCCAGCGACACGATCTCGGGTCGGAACGATGCGCGTCGCGACAGGGCGTCGTAGAAGGTCCTGACGACGGTGGCGACCCCGCCCGGCTCCCCGAAGTCGTGGGTCACCAGCGCTATGCGCGGCGCGCTCCCCCCTCGGTCGTCGAGTTCCGCGATGTCTCCTCCTGTCGGGCGCCCCCCGCGCGGGGACGAATTCTCGCCGAACATAGCGGCGCGAGAGCCCACGTCGAAGTAGGGTTGTCCATTCCTGACAAATATTACCTAGCACGCCTAGGAGGGCCCTCCGATGTGTGGCATAGCGGGGCTTGCCAGCGCCGGCAGCCGCTCGCTCGACGCCTCGCGCGTGGACGACGTGCTCGCGCACCGAGGCCCCGATGGCTCCGGTGCCGAGAGCCGAAGCGGCGAGGGATGGGCGTGGGACCTCCTGCACCGGCGTCTATCGATCGTCGATCTCTCGGACGCGGGCCTGCAACCGATCGCGAACGAGGATCGCTCCTTATGGCTCACCTTCAACGGCGAGATCTACAACTATCCGGAGCTTCGGGAGCTATGTCTGGCGCGGGGCCATCGGTTGTCATCCCGGATGGATGGAGAGGCAATAGTCCATCTGTGGGAGGACGAGGGCCCCGCCGCCCTCGCGCGGCTGAACGGCATCTTTGCCCTCTCGGTCGCGGACGCCCGCAGCGGAGAGGTGTGGATCGCGCGCGACCCGCTCGGCGTGAAGCCCCTCTTCTACGTGCGTCAGGGCGCGGACCTTTGGTTCGGATCGGAGATCGCCGCCCTGCGTGAAGCCGGCGCGCCGATCGGGGGGTATGACACGACCGCCCTCGCCCAGTTCCTGAGCTTTCTCTGGATCCCCGATCCGCGCACGCCCTACGAGAACGTCCGGAGCCTCCGTCCCGGCGAGGTGTTGTCGTGGCGCAACGGCGAGACCAGCATCGAGCGCTACCGGTCCCCCTTCGTGCCGAGCAGCCCCGCGGACGCCGTGGACGAGGCCGAGCTGGTCCGGGATTTCGAACGGGTCTTCACCGCCGCCGTAGAACGACAACTGATGGCGGACGTCCCCATTGGGCTGATGGCGTCGGGCGGGATAGACAGCAGCCTGATCTGGTGGGCAAGCAAGGCGGGGATCCAGAAGGCTTTCTCGATCGAATGGGGCGACTCCGGCAGCGAAAAGCTGGCGGAGGACGCGGCCGCGGTGCGAGATCTCCAAGAGGCGTTCGGAACCGAGGTCGCATTTCTCCCCGGCGAGATGGCGGAGGCCACCCCTCTCCCGCCCAGCGGTGATCTGTTCGCAGACCCCGCCTACGAGCTGACCCGCCTGATCGCGCGTGAAGCTCGTGACGCGGGCTTCAAGGTCCTGCTCTCCGGCCAGGGCGGAGACGAGCTGTTCGCCGGCTATAGGAGACACTTGCTTGCACCCTGGATCGAGCGCTTCCGCATGCACGCCCTCGCGGGGGTCACGCACGCCGGGCTCCGTCGCGCTCCGAGCAGCAACGTCAACGTCGAGTACGCGGCACGACTGGCCCTGGCGTTATCCGAGTCGGACCCACTCCGGGGATACATGCACCTCTGTAGCTACAGCACCGGGGTCGACAGGGCTCAGGCGCTCGGTTGCTACGAGGAGGAGGTTAGCGACGAGGTCGTCTGGCAGGAGCACCGCCGTTTCTACGAAGCTTTGCCTCCCGACCTTTCCTTCCTGAGAAAGATGATGGCGGTCGACCTATCCGTCTACATGCCGGGCCTCGGCCTTGCGTACGTAGACCGAGCGGGCATGGAGTTCGGAGTAGAGATCCGCGTGCCCTGGCTCGACCTAGAGCTCGTGGAGTGGTCCCTGCGAGTCCCCGACGACTCGCTGATCAAGGGGCGCACGCTCAAGAACGTGCCGAAAACCCTCGCCGCACGCGTGCTGTCACATAGGTTGGCTCACCGGCCCAAGCGCGGATTCGCGTCGCCCACCAACCGCGTACAGAAACAACAAGCCAGCGGAGGACAACGCGGCTTCAGGCAGGGAACCTACTTCGCGCGCGCCAAGACCATTCTCGAAGGGTTCCTACAGGAACCGGCGACGTCCGAGCGACCGCTCATCTAGGACTGCTCGTCCTCCACTTGTAATCGGAGCTCCGCCGTCGCTTCGGCGAAGCGCTCGGTTGCAAACGTGGGCCATTCCTGGGCTGAGACCTCGATGGCTTGCGGAATGAGCTCCGACAACCCTCCCTCGTCGTCATCGACGACGAAGATCGGCTGCACCATCACCTTTAGCAGCCGTAGCCTTCTGCTCATCGCAAGTCGACGCTGCCGTTCACGACGACGCCTGCCGACGTCTTGGCCTTGATGCGAAGCTTCGCCGCCTTCGGAGTCGGGTCGAACCACAGGGCAAGCTCGCCGGTGACGAGGTCGGCGTCCGCCGGTGCGATCGTCCGCCGCGTCATGAAGTAGCCGTTCTTGTCGAAACGCGATTGAACGTTGCCGGAGCCGTCCTGGAGCTCCATCAGCGACGCGACCTGACCTGATCTCCCCCGGGCGACGAGTCCACGCGTCGACGGGCTCGTGTTTGCCCCTACCGCGAAGGTGCCTACCGCGCCCTCGTCCTCCGCGCCGACGGACAGCGCCGCGCCGGTACCACCGAGATTGCTCAGGCGCGCGACCGGTGAACCGCCGATGAGCATCTGGCCGGTGCCGGTGGAGTTGGCGGCGAACTTGA
>DATBND010000433.1:0-4684 GCA_036554505.1 Actinomycetota bacterium
GAGCTCGACCGTCTCGTAGGCCGCGTCCTCGTCAGGAGCGTCGGCCGCGACGACGTCGGTGGGGAGAAGCACGTCGACGTCGTTGGCCCGGGCCTTCTCGAGGACGTCGCGCACCTCGTCGATTCGATCCTTCTCTACGAGCGAGCGACCGATCTCCTCGCCGCGCGCGACGAGGAGCGTGAACGCCATGGCCCCGCCGACGCACAACGCGTCCACGCGTTCGATCAAGTTGGCAAGCACGCCGAGCTTGTCCGACACCTTCGCCCCACCGAGCACGGCGACGAAGGGCCGCTCGGGCGAGTGCAGCAATCGCTCGAGCTTCTCGACCTCGTCGGCGAGCAGCAGCCCCGCCGCGGCAGGCAGCCTGTCGGCGACGCCCACGATCGACGCGTGAGCGCGATGCGCCGCCCCGAAGGCGTCGTCGACGTATGCATCGGCGAGCGCGGCGAGGCCTCTCGCGAGATCGGGGTCGTTGCGCTCCTCACCCGGCTCGAAACGCAGGTTCTCGAGCAGGACGATCTCCGCGTCCGACGCGCACAGGTCACGCGCCGAGTCGCCCGCGACGTCGGCGGCCATGGCGACGTCCCGGCCGAGATATTGGGAGAGGCGTGTCGCGACCGGCTCGAGACTCAGCTCCGGGACGACCTTGCCCTTCGGGCGACCCAGATGTGAAGCCGCGACGAGACGCGCCCCGCGCTCGAGCAGACGTTCGAGCGTCGGGACGGACGCCCGGATCCTCAGGTCGTCGCCGACCTCTCCGTCTTTGACCGGAACGTTGAGGTCACATCTCACGAAGACGCGTTTTCCCGCGACGTCGAGATCGTCGATAAGCGGGAGCGCGGGTCGATTCGTCACAGGCCGAGAAGTTACCGCAGGGCTTCAATGACGGGGCGGCCGCGCGCCCGGTGATAGCGTGGTCGGACCGATCTCGATTCGAGGAGGAACTCATGAAACGTTCAGATCTCTACATGCGCGCGGGGGCGCTGCTCCTAGCGTTGATGCTTGCGCTGCTCCTGGCGGCGTGCGGCAGCGACGACGAGGGCGGCGACAGCGGCGCCCAACCGGCGGAGACCTCGGTCGAGACCGGCGGCAGCGACGAAGAGACCGCCGATGCCCCCGGCGCCGCCGGCGCGCAGGTCGCGGTCACGGCGAAGGAGTTCGAGTTCACGGGCCTCTCCGACCCGATAGCGGCAGGCGAGACGACCTTCACCTTCACCAACGACGGAAAGCAGCCGCACGAGTTCGTCATGTTCGCCCTCACGGACGACGCCCCCGAGCTCGACAAGTTGATCAAGATGCCGGAAAAGAAGGCGGAGGCGTTCTTCGCCGGCCCGCCGAGCAGCGCGTTCGCGAAGCCGGGCGAGTCTCAGGAGGAGGCCTTCACCACCGAGCTGACCGCCGGGACCCGCTATGCCTACGCGTGCTTCGTCCAGGACCCCAAGTCCAAGACGCCCCACGCGTTCCTCGGGATGGTCGGAGAGTTCACGGCCGAGTAGCGAGCCCGACGGCCTGATCCATCAGGGCCGAGCGCGCCGAGCCTGCAGCCGGCGCGCCCGGCCCTTTTCTTTCGGGACTTGGCGACTTTCGTACCTCTAGGACAGACAACTATCCAAAGCTCGTTCGTTCAGCGTCGTATACGAGCCACCGGCGACCAAACCTCGGACAGGCGCACGGCTAGAGCTTGCCGGCCACCAGCTCGGTGAGGTCGACCAGGCGGTTCGAGTAGCCCCACTCGTTGTCGTACCAGCCGAGCACCTTGACCATGTTGCCGTTCGCCATGGTCGAGAGCCCGTCGATGATGCACGAGTGCGGGTTGCCGACGATGTCGGAGCTCACGATCGGGTCCTCGGTGTACTCGAGGATGCCCTTCATCCCGGCCGACTGGGCCGCCTCCCGATACGCGTTGTTGAGCTCGTCCTTCGTGACCTCGGACCCCAGGACCGCGACGATGTCGGTGATCGACCCGTCCGGCACCGGCACGCGCAGCGCGAGCCCGTCGAGCCGTCCCTTCAGCTCGGGCATCGACAACGACGCCGCCTTGGCCGCGCCGGTCGTGGTCGGGATGATGTTGATCGCCGCCGCACGCGCCCGGCGCAGGTCGTCGCGCGCGAGGTCGAGCGTGTTCTGGTCGTTCGTGTACGCGTGGCACGTCGTCATGAACCCCTTCTCGATTCCCCAGTTGTCCTGAAGGACCTTCGCGAGCGGGACGACACAGTTGGTCGTGCACGACGCGTTCGAGATGACTTCGTGCGAGGACGAGTCGTAGTCCTGGTCGTTGACGCCCATCACGATCGTGATGTCCTCGTCCTTGGCGGGAGCCGAGATGATGACCTTCTTGGCGCCGCCCTCGATGTGCTTGGCGGCGTCGGCCCGCTTGGTGAAGAACCCGGTCGATTCGATGACCACGTCGACGCCGAGGTCGCCCCACGGGAGAGCGCCCGGGTCCCGCTCGGACAGGAGCTTGATCTCGTCGCCCTCGACCGAGAACCCGTCGTCGGTGACCTTGACCTCTTTGCCGAGGGGGCCGAGGACCGAGTCGTACTTGAGGAGGTGGGCCATCGTGGCGGCGTCGCCGAGGTCGTTCACGGCGACGAGCTCGAGGCTCGAGTTACGGGCGCTCATCGCCCGAAAGAAGTTCCTACCGATGCGGCCGAAGCCGTTGATCCCAATGCGCGTCGCCATCGACGATCCCTCCTGAAAGGTGGCTGGATTATTGCTCCATAGTAATGGGCCTCACACGGCCCGGCCGGGGCCGCACGACCGCCTACGTGAGGGGCGAGAGCGCTTCGGCCAGTCGCTCCGGCACATGCCCGCCGTCGGCGCGCGCCACGTCCGCCCTGATCACGTCGAAGTTGAGGAACTCCAGCGCGTCGGAGTCCACCACCACGCCGTCCTCCGCTACGACGGGATCCTGCACGACGACCGCGTCGACCGAGAACGGCCCCACGTGCGCCATCAGCGCCTCGACGTGGGCCGCGGCCGACAGGCCCTCGGTCTCGCCCTTCTGCATCCGCGAGTTGCACACGAAAACCCGCCTGGCACTCGTCTCCACAAGAGCCTGACGGATGCCGGGGACCAACAGCGTGGCGATGAGGCTCGTGAACAAGCTGCCCGGCCCGAGCACGACCTGGTCCGCGGCCCTTATCGCCTCCACCGCGGGCTCATGGGCGCGTGGGTCCGCGGGCTTGAGGTACACCGCCTGAATGGGAGAGCGCGTCTGCGCGACCGCGACCTGCCCCTTTACGACACCGCCGTCGACGCGGGCGCGCAGCGCCACCCGATCTGTCGTCGCCGGATAGACGTGCCCCTTCACCGACAGCAGCCGGCCGGCGGCCTCGACCGCTTCGGCGAAATCACCGGCGCGTTCGGTAAGCGCGGCGATCACGAGGTTGCCGACGGTGTGCCCGGTCAGGGCTCCCGAGGTGAACCGGTGCTGCCACAACTCGGAGAGCTCCGTGTTGTCGGAGAGCGCGACGAGGCAATTGCGGATGTCGCCCGGAGGGGGGATCCCCAGCTCGCGCGTGAGCCGCCCGGACGATCCGCCGTCGTCGGCGACGGTGACCACCGCGGCCACTTCGTCGGAATACAGACGAGCCGCTTGCAGGCTCGACGCGAGACCGTGGCCGCCGCCGATCCCGACGACCTTCACGGGGCCACCGGCGCGCGCTCGACGTCGCGATGGATGACCGTCGCGCCGAAACCCTTGTCCTTGATGAACGTCGCGATCTCCTCGGCAAGGACGACCGAGCGATGCCGGCCGCCGGTGCACCCGACCGCGATCGTGAGGTAGTGGCGGCCCTCGGACTCGTAGCCGGGCAAGAGCACCGCCAGCAGGTCCTTCCACCTGTCGAGGAAGTCCGTCGTGACCTCTTGGTCGAGGACGTAGTCGCGCACCCCCTTCTCGATCCCCGTCAGCTCGCGGAGGCCCTCCACCCAATGAGGATTGGGCAAGAACCGCACGTCGATCGCGATGTCCGCATCCAGCGGGAGCCCGAACTTGTAGCCGAACGACACGACGGTCGTCTTCAAGCCCTCGGACGGCGTCGCTCCCTCGAAGAACGCGCCGAGCTTGGTGCGCAGGTCGCGCACCTTCATCGCGCTCGTATCGATGATGAGATCGGCACCGTCCCGAAAGACGCTCATGAGCTCTCGCTCGCGCTGGATCCCCACGCTCACGCGGTTGTCGAGCGCCATCGGGTGCTTGCGGCGGCTCGCGTCGAAACGGCGCACGAGCGTCTCGTCCGACGCCTCGAGGTAGATGAGCCGGAAGTTGCATACGTCGCGGCGCAGCTTGGCCAGCGCGCGGTTGGCCTCCTCGAAGAACGTGCCGCCACGCGCGTCGATGACCAGCGCGACCCTCGTGATGTCGTTCCCCGGCGCGAGGGCGAGCGACAGCATCTTCGAGATCAGCGCGGGCGGAAGGTTGTCGATCACGAACCAGCCGAGGTCCTCGAGCGCCTTCGCCGCCTCCGAACGGCCCGCGCCCGACAGACCCGTGATCACGGTGACGTCGACATCGCGCGCCCTGCGCCGGATGTTCACGCGTCAATCCTCGCGCCGCCGTCCTCGGCAGGCGCGGCGCGACCGGGGGACGATCCGCCCCCGTTAGAGGGTGAATGCAACGCGTCGTGCAGCGTCTGGGCGATCCCGCGGGGGATGCCCTGCACGCTCGCAAGCTCGTCGA
>DATBND010000014.1:0-8283 GCA_036554505.1 Actinomycetota bacterium
ACGCTCGATCCGAGCAAGGACTATCAACCGCGCGGCCGATCGTAGGTGTCCACTATGCTCCGCGACATCCGTCCACTATGACCCGCGACATCACACCGTACGCCCGGAGGGATTCGAACCCCCGACCTTCCGGTCCGTAGCCGGACGCTCTAATCCACTGAGCTACGGGCGCATCGCCTCGACATTACCCGCTAGCCACTCCCGCGATCGTCTCGTACCGCTAGCCACCCCGCGTAGCAAAGCGGGGAACCCCCGCGATCGTCTGGACGATCGCGGCGTCGCCTACATGCGGAGGCGCGGGGATTTGAACCCCGGAAGGGGCTTTAAACCCCTTAACGCATTAGCAGTGCGCTCCCTTCGGCCGCTCGGGCACGCCTCCGCCGGGAATCATAAGGGCGGCCCCGGAGCGGCGATCGGGCGCGAGGGTGGCGCGGGCGACACGATTGCCTCCGGGAGGGTGGACACTGACGGCATGAAAACGAGATGGGCAGCCATCGCCGTGGCCGTCATCGCGCTCGCCGGATGCGGCGAGCCGTACGACACCCGAGCCGACCACCACACCATCGGTAAGACCTCGGCCGCCTCGACGGCCGCCGTGCGATCGCAGACCTATCGCGGCGGTCTCGACTTCCCCGTGGACATGGCCTGGGTGCACGGCAGCAAGAAGGTCTTCTTCACGGAGAAGAGCGGACGCATACGTGTCCTGCTGGGGCGCAAGCTCGTCAAGAGACCGTGCGCGCGCCTGTCGGTCAACGACGGCGGCGAGCGAGGGCTCCTGGGGATCGCGCTCGACCCCGCCTTCGACGACAACCACCGGCTGTACGTCTATTACACGAACGCGTCCCCGCTCGAGAACCGGGTGGCGCGCTTCGTCGTGAGGAACAACCGCTGCCGCAACAAGAAGGACATCGTGACGGGGCTCGGCGCGTCGTCGGGCTATCACAACGGCGGCCAGCTCGAGTTCATCGGCCGGCACCTCTACGTGGCGGTCGGGGAGGAGCACGACCCCGGCCTCGCCCAGGACACCCACAGCCGCCTGGGCAAGATCTTGCGAATCAACGGAAACGGCTCCATCCCCCGAGGCAACCCGTTCTCGTCCGACAACCCAGAGAGCGCGGACCCCGACCCCAACCCGGTGTGGAGCTACGGCCACCGCAACCCGTTCGGGCTCGCCCGGCGGCCGGGGACCAAGAAGCTCTACGAGACGGAGAACGGCCCCTCTTGCGACGACGAGGTCAACCTGATCAAGAAGGGCCGTAATTACGGGTGGGGAGAGAACTACCAGTGCGGCACCTCAGGAGTCGGCGACAACCCGAAGGGGCCGTTGCAGCGGTATTCGTCCGTCATCGTGCCCACCGACCCCGTCTGGTACGAGGGCCGGATCAAGAGTCTGTCCGGCTCCCTCCTGATGGGCGATTTCAACAACGGGCGGCTGCACGAGCTCGTCCTCAACTCGAAGGGCACGCGCATAAAGAGGGATCGCACCGTCTTCACCGCCGACGGCGGGATCGTCGACGTCGCCAAGGGGCCCGGGGGCTGGGTCTACTACCTCACGCCCTCGGCGATCATGCGGCTCACCCGATAGGCGCCGATCTTCGGGCAATCCGGACAATCGCGGCCCCCGCAATTAATTCAACGTAGGGGCGCCACCGGCCGATACAACCTGTGACCCCTGGTCTGTTGTGCCCGCACGATCGGGCCGGCCGGGGAAGCGGAAGGAGCAGCGGTGGAGGTCGGTCTGGCCGCGAATCAGCACGACGGCGCCTCGCTCGAGTGGTCCGGTTACGGGCCCGGCGAAGGTTCGTCCGCTGCATCGCGCCGCGTCCTGATCGTCGAGGACGACCCCACGACCGTCGAGATCCTTCGCTTCCATCTCGCCGAGGCCGGGTTCGAGGCCGTGACCGCGGGCACCGTCGAGGAGGGTTGGAAGGTCCTCGAGTCCGACCACATCATCCTCGCGATCGTCGACATCAGGCTGCCCGGCGCGTACGGAGGAAAGCTCCTCGAGATGATCCGCAACGACGAGCGCTTCGCGCGCATGCCGGCGATGGTCCTGACCGGGCTGCTCGACCCAGAGGCGATCGAACAAGCGAAACGGTTCGGATGCGACTACATGGGCAAGCCGTTCGAGCCCGACGACTTGATCGCGAAGATCCGCAGGCTCGTCGCGGTGGAGCCGGCTCCTCCGGTGTCGATGCTGATGGGCGAGCCCGACCGTTACGTGAAGATGGCCCCGGTGCGAGTGTTGTTGCTCACCGACTCGTACCAGATCACCGGCAACATCCACGTGTCGCCGAAGCAGTCGCGCTTCTCGGACGCGTGGGAGTCGCTGATGCGTGACGGCCGCGCGTTCATCCCCGTGACCGACGCCCGCGTCTCGCGCGCCGACGGCTCACAGGTAATCGCGTCGCCGACTTTCATGGAGATCAGCAAGACAGACGTAAGAGGCATCTGTCCCGTCGACAAGACGGTGGTGGACAGGGCATATCGGGAGGCTGCTAGTGGCTCGCATTCTCGTAGTTGACGACGAACCTGACATCAGGAGGCTTCTCGACACCGTCCTGACGGACGAGGGTCACGAGGTCACGCTCGCCCAGGACGGGCAGCACGCGCTCGAGATCATGCTCAAGGAGCCGCCCGACGTCCTCGTGCTCGACATCATGATGCCGCGCCTCGACGGTTACGGCGTCCTCAAGGAGATGCGCTACGCCGGCCTCCGTGAGTCGACCAAGATCCTCATGCTCTCCGCCAAGAACTACGAGGCGGACTGGTTGCGCGGCTACAAGCACGGCGCGCACCAGTACCTGACGAAGCCCTTCGATCCCGACGAGCTCGTCGAGTCGATCAACAAGCTCCTCGGCATGAGTCACGAGCAGCTGTCCGCCCACACCGAGCGAGAGCTCGACCGGGCGCAGCTCCTCTCCCGACTGGAGTCGCTCTTCAATAAGTGACGCCGCGATCGTTTTGCTACGCCGCGATCGTCGAGACGATCGCGGGGGTGAAACGTGCGTCCCATTGAGCGCGGTCGTGGCTGACCACACCGCCATCCTGCGTGCTCCCGGCTAACCTGGATACGTGGACAAGCGGACGGTCGTCATCCCGCTCCAGCGATACGTCGTCAATCCGATCGCGAAGCTGGTGGCCGGATACTTCCCCGGTACCGCCTTGCTCGAGACGACCGGCCGAAAGAGCGGCGAGCCCCGCCGCACTCCGATAAGCAACGGTCTGTCCGGCGACGAGTTCTGGATCGTCGCGGAGCAAGGCCACAAGGCGCAGTACGTCAAGAACATCAAGGCCGACCCGCGCGTGCGTATCCGTGTGCGCGGTCGCTGGCGAACCGGCACCGCGCAGGTGATGCCCGACGACGATCCGCGCGAACGACAACGGAACCTCCCGCGGCTCAACGCGCTGTTCGTGCGGTTGATGGGGGACCGGCTGCTCTCGATAAGGGTGGATCTGGAGCCCTGAAGGCTTACGGTCTAGCGCCATGACCGTCGATCCCAACGAACCGCCTCCTGGTCCATCGACGCGCCCGAGCTGGGGCGAGCGCATCCGTTCGATCGCGCTCGATCTCGCTCCGTTGCGCGAATCGCGTGACTTCCGCCTGATCTATCTCGGGACGTCGGTGTCCTCGATCGGCAGCCACATCACGTTCGTAGCCGTCCCGTTCCACGTCTTCAGCCTCACCGACTCGACGCTGGCAGTCGGGCTGCTCGGCCTATGCGATCTGATCCCGCTCCTGACGCTTTCGATCGTCGGCGGGCTCTTCGCCGACACCATGGACAAGCGGCGGCTCTTGCTGATCACCGAGGCCGTAGCGATGGTCTGCTCGATCGGCCTCGCCTTGAACGCGGCGGCGGGTGAGCCACAGCTGTGGATCATCTACACGCTCGCCACGATCAACGCCGGCGCGTATGCGATGGGCTCGCCCGCGTTGCGCTCGGCGACGCCGCGCCTCGTTCGAAAGGACCTGCTGCCCGCGGCCGCGGCTTTGAACCACCTGTATCACAACATCGGTGCCATAGCCGGTCCGATCGCGAGCGGCGCGTTGATCGCGACGGTCGGTTTGACGACGACCTTCTTCATCGACGTCGGCACGTTCGTGTTCGCGCTCGTGTGCATGCGACTGATGAATCCGCTTCCTCCCGCGGAGGACACCGAGCGCCCCACGCTTCGTTCGGTGCTAGACGGTGTGAAGTTCCTCAAGGGCAAGCGCGTTCTGCAAGGGTCGTTCATCGTCGACATCAACGCGATGATGTTCGGGATGCCGTACGCGTTGTTCCCGGCGGTCGCCGCGAACCGATTCGGGGGCCCGGAGGTCCTCGGGCTCCTGTACGCAGCACCGTCGATCGGCTCGCTGCTCGTGTCCGTGACGAGCGGATGGGTCGGGCGCGTGCGCCGGCATGGATTGATCGTCTATGTCTCGGTGATCGGATGGGGAGCGGCCCTGGTCGTATTCGGCATGGCCGACGCGCTGTGGCTAGCCCTCGTCGCGCTGGCGGCGGCGGGAGCCGCCGACTCGGTCAGCGGGATATTCCGCACCGCGATCCTGCAGACGGCTACGCCCGCCCACATGCTCGGGCGGCTTCACGGCGTCGAGCTGGCGGTCGTAGCTAGCGGACCGAGCCTCGGAGACATCGAGGCGGGCGCGCTCGCGGCGGTGACGAGCGTGCAGTTCTCGATCGTCTTCGGCGGGCTCGCGTGCATCGCGGGCGTCGGCGTCATGACGTTGCTGATGCCACAGTTCGCGCGCTACGACGCGCGCAACCCCACGCCGTAGGTCGGCCACCTATCATCGGGGGGTGACCGAGCTCGAGGACAAGCTCGCCCTCGCGCGCAAGAACCGCGCGGGGTGGGATGCCGCCAGTGACGACTACCAGTCGGAGCACAGCGACGACCTCACAGGGGACAAGGCTCTGGCCTGGGGGATTTGGCGGCTGCCGGAATCAGAGCTACGGATCCTCGGCGACATGGCCGGAAAAGACGTGCTCGAGCTCGGGTGCGGGCAAGCCGAATGGTCGCTCGAGCTCGCGCGCAAGGGGGCCCGGAGCGTCGGCCTCGACAACTCCGGCGCGCGTTTGCGCTTTGCGAGGCAACACCAGCGACGTGAGGGCGTCTTGTTTCCGCTCGTACAGGCAAGCGCGGAGATCGCGCCCTTCCGAAATGAGTCGTTCGACGTCGTCTTCTGCGACTACGGAGCGCTCACCTTCCTGCCGCCCGAACGCAGCATCCCCGAGGTCGCCCGGCTGCTGCGACCCGGTGGCCTGCTCGCCTTCACGACGACGCATCCATTGTTGTGGTGCTCGTGGCCGCCGGGGGCAGACGAAGCGGCCCCCGAGCTCGTGCGGGACTACTTCTCGATCTATTCCGAGGAGGAGGACGGGATCGTGGACTTCAACCTCCCGCTCGGCGAGTGGGTGCGCGTGTTCGTGCGGCACGGGCTCGCCATCGAAGACCTCGTCGAGGTGCAGCCCCCGGAGGGCGCGACGACGACCTACGGCGGGCGGCCGTTGACGTGGGCGCGGCGCTGGCCTGCCGAGATGATCTGGAAGGTGCGCAAGCCGGCATGACCCGCTCGCCGTACGATTCGCTGCGATGAGCAGACGACGCATCGCCACGGCCCTCATTGCTCTCGCGCTGTTAGCGGGGGCGTGCGGCGACGACGAGGCGGAGCCCCAGGCGAAGGGGCCCAAGAGCAACACCCCCGCGCCCGTCGAGGACGCGCTCACGACCGCGGCACCGCCGAGCCCGGTCGCGCCGAGCCCGGCCGGGGCGTCCACCCCGGACGACGCCGCCATCACGCTTCACGACCACTGGGTTGCCGGCGACGCGACGGGCGCGCTCGAGACCGCGACCCAACAAGCCGTGAACGAGCTGTTCGCACACCCCGGCAACCCGCTTCAGTTCTCGGGCTGCATTCGCGAGGGCGTCAAGCACACCTGCTTCTTCTATTACGAGGGTGGCGGGCTCAACATGATCGTCACCGGCGGCCCGGCGGAGGGATACCTCGTCACCAAGACGTTCTTCGTGGCCGACTAGCCCATTAACGCGACGCGACCAATCCGGCGAGTGAGTGCTGCGTCACGCTCAGCGCAACTCAGCACCACAGCCGTCGCTTCACACCCCTCGGACCTTTCGAAGGCCCTTGATTGCGCCCTCGTGCTGGCCCATAGTGCGGGCGATGGACTTCCTCGGTGGATCCAACGGCTACATCGTCCTCAAGGCGTTCCACGTGCTGGCCGCGGTCGCATGGGTCGGCGGGGGCCTCACGCAGAACGTCCTCGCGACGCGGCTCAAGTCATCGGGTGAAAGTGGGCTCATGTCGAGGTTCGCGCGGGAGTCGGAGTGGATCGGGACCCACGTCTACCTTCCGTCGTCGTTGGTCTTGCTCGGCCTCGGCATCTGGATGGTCGCCACGAGCGCGTGGAACTTCACCGACCTCTGGATAATCATCGGCATCCTCGGGATGCTCTCCACCGTCATCACCGGGTCGGTCTTCCTCGGCCCGACGGCCAAGAAGATCGGCGAGGCGATCGCAGCGCGCGGCCCAGACGACCCTCAGGTCATCGCGGGGATCGAGCGGCTGCTCACGATCGGCCGGGTCGACCTCGCAGTGCTGCTCATCGTCGTCGTCGACATGGTGGCAAAGCCGGTTCTCTGACGGTCAGTGCCGTCCGCTGTTGTCCTCTTCCTCTTGCCGATCGCGCTCACGACCGTCCTCGCCGCCGCCCGGCCCGAGCTTGGCCGTGACGAGGGCGATCACCAAGATGACGATCACGACGGCTACCAGTAGCGAGCCGATCATCTGACGTACGTGCGAGCTCGGCGTGTCGCTCACGAGGTCCCCCACAGGTAGTTGCCGGCAGATCCGAACCACGTGATCAGAAACAGCACGAGGACGGCGACGCCGAGCACCGGTAGGAAGCGCCCCATCCGGTGCCACCATCGGATCACGATGATCTTGAGGCCCAGGACGCCGAGAAGGAGCACACCGGCGATCGCATGGAGCGAGCTCGACTCGTCGTCCGAATGCGACGAGTCATCCCAGCCGAAATACGAGATGCACATGAACGCGACGAGAAGGGTGATGAGAACGATCGCGTCCCCGGTCGCACGGTGTGTGAAGGACGCGGGTCGCGGCTTCAAGAACGGCAGCTTCAGCTTTCCGTAGCCCACCGCCATCAAGAAGACCTGATAGAGCGCCAGCGCGGTCACGATCGACGCGAGCACGACCTTCACCTCGGATACGTTGTCGCGGGTAAACGCCTCGACGAAGTCCTCCATCGCTACTTAGGGATCGACTCGTTCCAAGTCCTGCACCGCGGGGCCCTGGATCACGCGTCCGTGGTGGTCGAAGCGCGAGCCGTGACAGGGGCAGTCCCACGTCTTCTCGGCCGGATTCCAGGCCACGACGCACGCCAGATGGGTGCAGATCGCGGACACCTGGTGCAGCTCGCCTGCCTCGTCGCGGTACGCCGCGACCATCCGCGTGCCCTCCCGATGGACGCCGGCCTCCCCCGGCGCGAGATCGTCTGCCGACGAACGCTGGGGATGGAGCGCACGGTCGCGCACCCAATGGATGGCGACCTTCGTGTTCTCGGTGACGAATTTCTCCGCCGACTGCGTCACCGTCACCCGGTGCACGTCGAAGAGATCCGCCCATTCGTTGGAGCGTCCCGCTATCGCGTCGGCGATGATCTCCGCGGCCGTGGTGCCGTTCGTGAAACCCCATTTGTTGAAGGCCGTCGCGGTGTAGACGTCGTCGGACCCGCGCCGGATGGTGCCGACGTAGGGAAGCTGGTCCACCGAGCTCCCGTCCTGTGTCGACCACCGGTATTCCGTTGCCAGACCGAAGTGCTCGGCCCCCCACCGGTCGAGGTTGACGTAACGCTCTTCGGTGTCGTATTCCTGGCCCGTCGGATGACCCTCTCCGCTGACGAGCAGCAGCGTGCGGTCGCCGTCGGGGATAGTCCTGACCGAACGGGTCGGCTCCGTGGAGCTGATGAACATCCCGTCCGGCAAGCGATCAGCGGGCCCCGCGACGACGTAGGAGCGTTTGGGGTGCACGCGCGGGAACAGCAACGCCCGGTCGACGAAGGGGTAGTGCGTCGCGAGCACGACGTGTCGAGCCCGGACCTCGCCGCCCGTTGTCTCGACCACGCACGGATGGCCCTCGTTGAGCCCGGTCGCGCGCGTCTTCTCGTACACACGGCCCCCGTTGCGCGTGAACACGTCGAGAAGAGCCAGCAAATACTTGCGCGGATGGAACTGGGCCTGGTCCCG
>DATBND010000036.1:0-6105 GCA_036554505.1 Actinomycetota bacterium
CCCCCGCGATCGTCTCGACGATCGCGGCGTCGCCTAAAAACGGATCAGGCGGGCTCGGCCGGGACCGCCTGCAGCAGTGCCTCGGGATCGTCCTCCGATACGGCGTCGGAGTCGTCCTCGGGGCCGTCTGCTGCGGAGCGAGGCCCGTTCTCACCCCCCGCAAGCTCCTTGTCGAGCTCGCGCCACTCCTTTTCGGCCCACCTCAGCTTTTCGACGGCGGAGGCCAGGTCGAGGAAGTGGACGGGGACGATCGAGGCCCTCGGGCGGAGGTACGCATCGCCGATCAAGGCGTCGAGCTCGCGGCGGGCTTCGATCAGCCGGGCGTGGATCTTGCGAAGGCGTTCACCCTGATCGGCGGTGTATCTCGAGGCGTCGTTGCTCAGGGCGAGCTCCTCGCTAGCGGTCGTCTCGGGAAGGCGTTTCGTGAGCGATTAGAGGGTACATCGGGCCGTGCGCGAGGCACAAGCGCACTAGGAGGCGGGGGTTCCTTATGGGGCGAGGATCGCGACGTCGTCTACTCCGGCGCTTATTCTCCCCCGATGCTCGACGAAGCCGTCATCTCCAGGGCTCTCGGCGCGGCCCTGGAGCGTGGAGGGGACCTTGCCGAGCTGTACGTCGAGCGTCGGCGGTCGGCGGTCTTACGCCTCGACGACCGCCGCGTCGAGGACGTCGCTACCGGACGGGACGACGGTGCCGGCATCCGCGTCGTGTCGGGGGAGCGCGAGTCGTACGCCTACACGAACCTCTTGACGGAGAAGGGCCTGCTGGACGCCGCGGAGGCCGCGCGCGCGGGGGCGACGGGATCGGCTACGGCCACGATCGCCGACCTCCGGAAGACGCCCGTCGCGCCGGCACACGACGTCAGGATCGCGCCGGACGAGGTCGGCGCGGCCGACAAGGTCGCGGCGCTCCAAGCGGCCGACGATGCGGCGCGCGCCGCGGGGGCCGAGATCCGGCAGGTGACCGCGACCTATTCCGATGTCGGCCAAAAAGTCCTGATTGCATCGTCCGACGGGCGCCTCGCGGAGGACGACCGGACGCGCGTACGTTTCGGCGTGCACGTCGTCGCGATGCGCGACGGCGAGATCGCGACGGGGTTCGAGGCTCCGGGCCACTCCGGAGGGTTCGAGCTCGTAGAGGAGCGACCCCCGGCCGAGCTCGCGGCACGCGCCGCCCAGAAGGCGATCAAGATGCTCGATGCTCGTCGGTCGCCCGCGGGCGAGATGACCGTGGTGCTCGCGCCGGGCACCGGGGGCGTGCTGATCCACGAGGCGTGCGGCCACGGGCTCGAGGCCGACACCCTCGTCAAGGACGCCAGCGTCTACGCCCGCCGAGAGGGCGAGCGCTTCGGCTCGGCCGCGGTCACGATCGTGGACGACGCCTCCGATCGCGGGGCGTGGGGGAGCTATGGCGTCGACGACGAAGGCACCCCGTCGCAACGAACGGTCCTGTTCGACCAGGGCGTCCTGGTGGGGCACCTGAGCAACCGGCGCGCGGCACAGCAGATCGGCCGGCCGTCGACCGGGAACGGGCGCCGGCAGTCGTACGCGCACCTTCCCATCGTACGGATGAGCAACACGTACCTGCTGCCGGGCTCTGACGACGCGGCCGAGATCATCGCTTCGGTCACGCGCGGGGTGTACGCCGCTACCTTCGCCGGCGGTGAGGTCAACCCGGCCACCGGCAACTTCGTCTTCGGGATGTCCGAGGCCTACCTCATCGAGAACGGCGAGCTTGCCTACCCGTTGAAGGGCGCCAACCTGATCGGCAACGGCCCCGACGTCCTCGGCGCAATCAGCGCGATCGGGTCCGACTTCGGTCGCAAGGAGGGCGTGTGCGGCAAGGACGGGCAGCACGCGCCGGTCACCAACGGGATGGCGACGGTCCTGCTCGACAAGATGACCGTCGGCGGAACGGCGGTCTGATGTCGGCGGAGTTGCTCGATCTCGCAACCCGCATAGCCGGACGCGCCGAGAAGGGCGAAGACCTCGAGGCGTTCGTCACGCACGAGCGGAGCTTTTACGTGAAGGCGTTCGAAGGCGAGCCCGAGGCGGTGTCGTCGTCCGAGCCGCGGGGGGCCGGCGCGCGCCTCGTGACCGATCATCGGGTCGGTTACGCGTACACGACCGACCTCAGCGAAGAGGGCCTCGCCACGCTCGTCGCGGATGCGCGTGACAACGCGCGGTTCGCGACGCAGGACGACGCCGCGGGCTTGCCGGACGCATCGGAATCGGCCCCCGGCGAGGTCGCGGGCCTGATAGATCCCACTCAGTCCGGCGCGACGGCCGAGCAGAAGGTGGCCTTCGCCGTCGAGCTCGAACGCGCGACGCGCGCGTCCGATCCGCGCGTCCGCACGGAGGAGGCGATCTACTCCGATTCGGAGGCCGAGGTGGCGATAGCGTCGAGTCTCGGAGTCGAGGGCGCGTACTCGGAGACCAACGCGTGGTGTTACTCCGTGGCGATCGCGACCGAGGGCGACGACACCCAGGTCGCCTTCGACTTCGACCTCGCGCGCGGGCTGGGCGGGCTCGACGCAGGCGGGGTCGGCGAACGCGCGGCTCGTCGGGCGCTCGGGGTGCTCGGGGCGCGAAAGATCCCATCGACTCGGATGCCCGTCATCTTCGACCCATACACCTCGGGGCAATTCCTCGGCGTGCTCGCGTCGGCACTTACGGGTGAGGCCGTCCACAAGGGACGGTCGTTGTTCGCCCGCAGGATCGGGGAGACCGTTGCGGCGACGAACCTGACCCTCGTCGACGACGGCCGCATCGCCGGAGCGCCCGGGTCGTCACCGTGGGACGGCGAGGGCGTAGCTACCCGGCGCACGGATGTCATCCACGCCGGGGTCCTGCGATCGTTCCTCTACGACACGATCTCGGCCCGGCGCGCCGGCGCGACGTCGACGGGCAACGCGTCCAGGTCGGGCTTCAAGACCGCGCCGGGCATCGCTCCAACCAACCTCGCGTTCGACACGACCGGCGAGAGCGCCGAGGACCTGTTGGCGATGGCGGGACGAGCGCTCTACGTGCAGGACTTCCACGGGGTGCACTCCGGTGCCAACGCGGTCACCGGCGATTTCTCGGTCGGCGCGACGGGGCGGCTCGTCGAGGACGGCAGCCTCGCGCGGCCCGTCAGGGAAGTGACCATCGCGGCACCGATGCTCGAGATCCTGGCCGGCGTGCGAGCGGTCGCGACCGACCGGCGGTGGCTTCCCTTCGGCGGTTCCTATGGAGGCGCGACCACTCTGGTGGCCGAGATGACGGTGGCCGGCGAGTAACCGCCGGCCACCGATTGCCTATCTCGTCTGGAAGTTCCTGCGACCCGGCGGCTTCACGGCGTTCACCCTGCGAACCCGCGAGGAGCCGCCCTCGTGGTTGTCGTCCTGGCTGGGCCAGCGCGCCTTGAAGCTCGCGTCCTTGGTGATCTTCGGCTTGAACCTCGCCAGGCAGTCACCGTTGAGCTGCTTGCGGCCGATCTCCTTGTAACGGCGACCGGTCTTTCGCATCAGCAGGACGTCGGAGTCGGCGTGGTTGCCGCACGGCGCCACCGTCGCGCGGAAGGTCACCCTGCCGCCTTTGAACATGCGTCGGTGCGAGGCGCTGAGGCCGACCTTCACCTTGACCAACACCAGTCGCGTGTTGGAGATCGCTTCCTGGCACGAGTTGGAGGGGTCGACGACCGCACGGTAGTTGGCGTTCTCGGCGGGGTCGAACGAGATCGAGAACGCTCCGCCCGCAGTCGACGTCGTGCTCGCGACCTCCGTGAAGCCCTCGGCACCGACCGTCTGCTGCTGGATCTTTACGACCTGGCCCTCCTCGCATGCCGTGCTCTCGGAGTTGATCACGCCGCTGAAAACGACGCCACGGCCGAACTTCACCGTGTTGCGATTGGTCTCGAGACTGATCGTGCGCGCCGTTCGTGTCGTGCTCCCGGACGCACTGGCCGACGAGCTCGTCGTCGGGCTGCGCGTTGCCGACGCGCTGGTGGTCGGGCTGCGCGTTGCCGACGGGCTCGTGCTCGGGCTGCGGGTTGCCGACGCCGTCTGGCTCGGAGTCGGACCCGTCCAGGTGATCGATGCGGTTCCCAGAGCCTCGATGTCGCGCACGTCGTTGTCGTTGTTGTCCGCCCACACCTCGATGAGATTGGTGGGCCCCTGGATGCTCGAGCGAAGGGCGAATGTGAATGTGCCCGAAGTGTCGGTCCCGCCGTCGGCCTGCTCGGCCGGCTTGGTCTCGATGTGCTTCAGGTCGTTGGCGTTCGGGGTGTCGTGCTCGGCTTGCGCGGGCGGGGTCCCCGTCCCCCCACAGTTGTGAGTGGGCTCGGTCCCCGAGTGCGACCCGGCCGCGTCGGCAGGCTGCCAGTCGCGGGTCTGACCCGTGATGCGCCCGAACTGAAGGCCGTCCGACGGGCCCGACGCGTGCACGTCCACGTTTGCGCGCCAGACCGGCCGCTGCTGGCTGTCGATCGCCGTTGCGGTGAGCGCCCGGCACGTGTTCGTCTCCGCATTGCCGGAGGGCGGGGTCAACGTCAGGGAGCTCACTCCCTGGTCGTATGCAAAGACACGGTGTGCGTCACCCGAGTCGATCGTCGGGCACAGCGGCGGGGGGCCGATGTCGACGAACTCGTCGGGCGTGCAATTGGGCGGAGGACCCGGGTCGAACTCGTCGGTCCCTCTCGTGACGACCGCGACCCCCCGGAGCTCGAAGACGGCCGCAGACTCCGACGAGAAATGCGTCGACGAGACCGTGCACCCGATCCGGCGGTTGCCGGCGGCGCTGTAGGAGACGGTCACCTGCTGCGCGCACCGCCTCCAGTTCGGCTCGGTCCCCGGCGGCGACGTGCTGTAAAACACGTCCACGGCGGTCGCGTCGGCGCTGACGGTTGCGTCGATCACGAAGCCACGATCCGCCGGACCGACCGGATCGAACGTCCCGAGGCCTCCGCCGTTCAGCGGATAGGTCATCTCGACCGTCTCGCGGGTCTTGTTGATCGTGACGGCCTGGCTGTCGGTCGAGATCGGCACGGGCCCGGCGGGATCGCCGCCGAAGAGCTTGGCCGTGATCGTGCGGTCGCCGTCACCGGGCAATCCCGTCCAGAACGCGTGCCACGTGTCGGTGTCGCCGACTCTCGAGCCGGGGACCGGCTGGACCCCTCCGCTGATCTCGAACTCGACGAGGGGATTGACCACCGCGTTTGCGTTGGCAACCGTCGCCACCAGGTGGTACGCGCCGTCGGTGTCCCCCTTGTTGGAGACGACCACAGGCGTCGTGTACCCGGACGGGTTCAGGAGCTCGATCTCGGGACCGCCCGGCTGCGCGGGGGTCGCCGTCGCCGCCGGCGCGGCGGACGACGTCGTCGTGGACGTCGGCGTGCCGTTGACCTCCGCCAGCGCGGAGCTCAACGGCCCCCCTGGGGAGAAGCCCAACAACAGGAGCGCGGTCATGCCTACGACCACCACGAGTGCGAGCCGCGCACGTCCTCGTTGCGCATCGCCCCTACCGAGCCGTCGTGTCATCGAGACCCCCCCTCAGCTCAAGGCCGGACGCGAATGTCCATTTCGTCCCTGTCAGCTGCGTCAGTCTAGACCGCAATTGGCCACTATTGACATCTAATACAACGACCGATCAGGCGAAACAGTTGCGCCGCTAGATGGTTGCCGAGCGAGCTCCCGTCACGACGAGGCCGAAGACGAGCAGGGCGGCGGCGAGCCGGTAGACCACGAACGGTGCGAAGTCCCTCTTCTTCACGTATGCGAGCAGCAACCAGATGACGAGGAAGCCGCTGATCGCCGACGCCACGAAGCCCCAGAAAAAAGGGGGGCCCATACCGGGGGGAAGCCCCGTCTCGAGCACGTCCAGGCCCTTGAACACACCGGCCCCGGCGATCACCGGCAACGACAGCAAGAACGAGAAGCGCGCCGCGGTCTCGCGCTCGAGCCCCCGCCATCGCGCGGCCGTGATCGTTGCGCCAGAGCGCGACACGCCCGGCGAAAGGGCCATTGCCTGGGCGGTTCCGATGAGGAGCGCATCGAGCGCGGTCACGTCGTCGACCTCCTTGCGCTTCGGGGCGGACCTGTCGACGACGTACAGCAGGATCCCGAACACG
>DATBND010000099.1:0-2530 GCA_036554505.1 Actinomycetota bacterium
GCGCCGAGCTCGATGCGCGGCTGGAGCCGCGGCTAGCTGACGTTCAAGGGGCGCTCTGGTCGCGTTAGTTGACGTTGACCTTGCCGCACATGCCCGAGCACTCCCCATCGTTCAGCGTGGAGTGCAGCTTGCAACGGTAGAGGTACGTCCCCGCGCGCGCGAACTTGAGGCGCAGCCGCTGGTTCGGGTCTAACCGGACGTCCTCGTTCCAGTTCGAGCTGTAGGCCGTGATCGTGTGATCGGTCGACGTGGGGTTCTTCCACAGGACCTTGTCGCCCGCCGCGATGGTCCGCGCCTTGGGCTTCCACTTGTAGCTGCCCGAGGACCCCGCGGCCTTCACCTTCGTCGTCTCTCCGATCGACGTCCCGGGCACCATCACGACGCCCGTCAGGGCGAGGGTCAGAGCGAGGGACAACCTGACTGGCACGAGCCTCACGAATGCCTCCTAGGGTCGAGTGGAACTTGAACCTTTATACGGACGCCACGCGCAAAAAGATGCCGCCCGGTGACGAAAAAGTACCTCCGAAATCCGGCCCCCGCTCGACCCCCTGCCCGATACTCCACCCCCCGCCCAACCGAGCGCGAAGGGGTGAGAACGAGTGGGAGGTCCGATGGGAGAAGCAGCCCGCAACGACGCGGGTGAGGTCCCGGCCTGGGAGCAGGAGATGCTCGACGAGACCGTCGCCCAGTCGCCGCCCGGCAAGGACGAGGATGACGCGCGAGCACGACGCCGAGCGCTCCAGCTCGCCCGCGAGCAGGCGTACTTCCGCCTCGCACTCGAGATCGACAGGCCACGTCGCACGAAGGTCAGTCCCAGCCAGCTGTCGTTCTTCCCCACCGACCCGACTCTGTTCGACGACCCGGAGTAATCGTCGGCGTGTAAAACTGCCTCGATGCGGCGACCGGGGATCGTCCTTCTTGCACTGACGCTGAACTTGGCGATCACTGCGCCCGCGTTCGCGCGGCCCGCATGGAAGCAGAAGATCGATCGCGCCATCGGCGGACGGTCGATGGGAGTGTCGGTGCACTACGAGGGCAAGGCGATCTACGAGCACGCGTCGAAAGCGCGCCGCGTCCCGGCCTCCAACGAGAAGCTGCTGTTGTCGATGGGCCTGTACGCGACGCTGACTCCGGAGTACCGGATCCCCACCTCGGTGTACGGGCCGGCGCCGGCGGACGGAGTGATCCGCGGAAAGGTATGGCTATCCGGACGCGGTGACCCGACGATCACCGCCGGCGGCCGTTTCGGACGAAGCTTGCCGTTTCGCGCCACGGGCCTGACGAACCTCGCGCGTCAACTGAAGAACGCGGGCGTGCGCAAGATCAAGGGCCGCGTCATGGGCGACACCGGGTTCTTCGGCCGGGACTGGTACGCGCCCGGCTGGAAGTCGAGCTTTCCTGCCGAGGAGGTGCCCCTTCCGAGCGCGCTCACCTTCGAGGGCAACACGCACAAAGGGGCGCACATCACGAACCCCGAATGGCGCGCCGCCCGCGCGTTGACGCAAAAGCTGAAAGCGCGCGGGATCAAGGTCGCAAAGGGCGCGCGGGCCGCGAACATGCCCGTCGGGCAAGCCGCGCTGGCGACCACGTTCTCGCGACCCTTGCACGTCCTAGTGCAATTCATGAACCGTAAGTCCTCGAACTTCTTCGCCGAGGTCTTCGGGAAGCTTCTGGGCGTCATGCGCAACGGGGCCCCCGGGACGATCGCAAAGGGAGCGGACGCAATCGAGAACTGGTGGGCGTCGAAGTGGGGCGTGGCCTTGTCGGCGAATGACGGTTCGGGTCTCTCGTACGACAACCGGGTATCACCGCGCGGGATCACGCGCCTCCTCGACGTCGCCGACGACCACGCGTGGGGAGCGCAGCTGCGAAAGGACCTGCCGACGGGCGGCCAAGGGACGCTCGAGGACCGCCTTCACGGGATCCCGGTGCGCGCGAAGACCGGCACGCTCGACGGGGTCTCGGCGTTGTCGGGCTGGGTATGGCTACGGCGCGAGAAGGCATGGGCGACGTTCTCCATGCTCTCGAGCGGGATGCCGAAATACAGCGCCGCAGTCATCGAGGACCGGATCGTCAACGTCCTCCATCGCGCCGCCAACTGAGATCCCCCGGACGCGCAAACGGCGAGCCGCCGGCCCGCCGTTTGCTTGTCTGCGCGTTCTTCCTAGATCTCGCGATCCCGCACCACGGTCGTCTGCTGCTGCTCACGACGGTACGGCGAGAAGCTGCTCCAGAACAGCAGCGACAGTAGGAGCCCGATCCCGCCGACCACCATCAGGATTATCCCGACCATGTTGATGTCGATCCCCGACGCGGTGACCTCGACGGCCCAGGCGAGGATGGCTCCCACCGCGATCAAAAAGAGGCTGACGCCGATGCCCATTCGCTGACCACCTCCTGCGGCGCGCCTGCGCCGGCTCCTCGGTTTGCTCGCCCCAGGATTTACCCGAAGCGTTCCGTCCGAAACCAACAGCGCTCCGCAGTCGAGAGGCCAGCGATCCGGCCGGCAGGCCGTGAAAAAGGTGCGGTC
>DATBND010000109.1:0-6656 GCA_036554505.1 Actinomycetota bacterium
AGGATGATCACGCCACCCAGCGTCGGAGTGCCGCGCTTCTCGTAGTGCGCCTTGGGTCCCTCCTCACGGATGAGCTGGCCCCATCCGCGCCGGCGGAACCGCTTGATCGCGACCGGCGTGCCGAGAAGGGCGATCACGAGCCCGACCATGCCGGCGATGAGGATGTTGATCATCCGGCCGCCTCCATCCAGCCGAGCCCGGCGAGGCCCTCGCGCGCTACGACCCGGTCGTCGAAGTCGATCGTGCGATCGGCGAACTGCTGTCCCTGCTCGTGGCCCTTGCCCGCGATCACGAATACGTCGCCTGATTGCGCGACCTCGAGGCCCGCGCCGATCGCCGCGGCGCGATCCGGGGTGACGACGTCGGGGCCATCGGGACGCTCGGCGAGGACTCCCTCGAGGATCTCGCCGATGATCGCCTCGGGGTCCTCACTCCGGGGGTTGTCCGAGGTGACGATCACGTAGTCCGCAAGACGGGCCGCGACCGCTCCCATCAACGGGCGCTTTCCGCGGTCGCGGTCCCCGCCGCATCCGAAGAGGCAGATGACGCGACCGCCACCGGCGCGCGCCAGAGGCCGGGCGGCACGCAGCACGTTGTCGAGCGAGTCGGGCGTGTGCGCGTAGTCGACGAGCACCGAGAACGGCTGGCCTGCGTCGACCGACTCGAACCGGCCGGGCACCGCGCCCAGCGTTTCCAACCCTTCCGCTATCGCGTCGAGCTCGATGCCGGCCTGATGTCCCGCGGCCGCTGCCGCGAGCGCGTTCGAGACGTTGAAGTGCCCGGCAAGCGCGATGCGGACGCTTCTAGACCCAGCGGGCGTGACGAGCGTGAACGTGGTCGACGAGGGGCCGAGGTCGACGTCTTCTGCACGGACGTCCGCTCCCGCGGCGGCTCCAAAGCCGATCACGGGGACACCGGCGTTCTCCAAGAGCCTGCGGCCGTAGGGATCGTCCACGTTGGTCGCGCCCTTTATCGACCGCTCGGGCGTGAACAACGAGCGCTTGGCCTCGAAGTAGTCCTCCATGTCGGCATGGAAGTCGAGATGGTCCTGCGACAAGTTCGTGAACGCCGCCGACGCGAAGCGCAGGCCTTCCACTCGGTGCAGAGCGAGGGCGTGCGACGTCACCTCCATCGCGACGGAGTCGACGCCCGAGTCGACCATGTCCGCGAACAGGCGCTGAAGGTCGAGCGACTCGGGGGTCGTGCGGACTCCGGCGCGCCTCTCCCCCGCGATCCTCGTCTCGATCGTCCCGATCAGGCCGGTGGTCCGCCCGTCGGCGGCGAGGATCCGCTCGAGCATGAACGCGGTCGTCGTCTTGCCGTTCGTCCCGGTCACGCCCAGCAGCGTCAGCCGGTCGGCCGGACGGCCGTAAGCCTCCGCGCCGACGAGCGCCATCGCGCGGCGCGCGTCCGTCACCACGATCTCCGGCCCTCCCGCGCCGGTGGGCCGCTCGACGCACAGCGCGGCCGCTCCGGCGGCGACCGCCGTCGGAGCCCAGTCGTGGCCGTCGCTCACCGCGCCCGGCACGCAGAAGAAGAGGTCTCCGGGGCCGACCGCGCGCGAGTCGTATGCCACGCCGGTCACGGTCGTCGACGGGTCGCCGTCGATTCGAACGAGGAGCTCGTCCGCGGCCGCCGCGAGGCGATCGATGGAGACGGGGGACGTCATGGGAGTGCCGAGCCTAGTGGCGAGGGCCTGAGGAGATCCCACCGTTCACTAGAAGCCGTGGGCCGGGACGGGCGTGGTCTCGGAGCTCTCGATCTCCTCGGCCGCCTTCTGCGCGTTGCCCGTCGGGGGCACGCCCAGCTCCCGCAATGCGAACTCCGTGATCTTCTTGAACGTGGGCGCCGCAGTGACGCCACCCCAGATCGGCGTCGGGCGGTCGAGCTTGACGATCACGACCACCGCCGGGCGCGACGCAGGCGCGAAGCCTGCGAACGATGCCACGTATCCACCTCCGTAGCCTCCCGTGGGAAGAACCTTTTGTGCCGTGCCCGTCTTGCCCGCCACGCGATAGCCGGGGATCGCAGCCTCGAGGCCGGTGCCCTCTTCGACGACGCCCTCGAGGATCTCCGTCATCTGTCGCGCCGTCTTGTGCGACACGACCCGGTGCGCTGCGGGAGCCGGCGAACGATGAGCCTCGCCCTCGTTGTCGAGCGTCGAGTGCAACAGCTTGGGCTCGACCCAGGTACCGTCGTTCGCGACCGCACTGAACGCGGCCGCAAGCTGCAGCGGCGTCGCCGCGACGCCCTGGCCGATCGGGATCGTCCCGATGCTCGAGCCGGACCAGTCCTCCTTGTCGATGACGATGCCCGGCGACTCCCCGGGGAAGTCGAGACCGGTCTTCGCGCCGAAGCCAAACTCGCGCATGAAGGAGTCGAGCCGGTCCTGGCCGAGCTCCATGCCGATCTTGACCGTCCCGATGTTCGACGAGTGGATGATGATGTCGCGCACCGACATGTCGAGCGTTCCGTGTGACTCCGCGTCGTGGATGACGCGGTCGGCGACCGCGAGCGTCGGTGGGACCTGGAAGATCGAGTGTGGCGTCACGACCTTGCTCTCCAGCGCGCCGGCGGCGGTCACGAGCTTGAAGACGGACCCCGGCTCGTACATGTCGGTCACCGCCATGTTGCGAAGGTTCTCGTCGGGCGACGCCGACGGGTCGTTCGGATCGAAGTCGGGAGCCGTCGCCATCGCGAGGATCTCGCCGGTCGACGGCCTCATGACGATTGCGGTTCCGTTGATCGCCTTGAACTGGTCGACAGCCTGGGCGAGCGTGAGCTCGGTGAAGTACTGGAGCTGCTTGTCGATGGTGAGGAACAGCGAGTGCCCGCGGCTCGCGGCTATCTCCTTGAACTTCGCCTGCGGCAGAGCGCGTCCCGACGGGTCCTGCTCGAGCGTCATCTCGCCGGGTCGCCCGCGCAATATGTCGTCGTACTGCAGCTCGACGCCGGCGATGCCCTCCCCGTCCACGTTCGTGAACCCCAGCAACTGTGAGGCGAGGCGGTCGCCCGGGTAGTAGCGCTTCGGCTCGGTGCGGAAGTAGACGCCCGGCAGGTCGAGCTTCTTGACCTTCCGCGCTACCTTCGGGTCCACCTGGCGAGCGAGATACTCGAAGCGCGAGCCCGTCGTGTTCCCCAATTTCTCCGCCAGCTCGGCGGGGTCCGCGCCCAGGACGGGCGCGAGCGCCTCTGCGGTCGCTATCGGGTCCTTCACCGTCGCCGGGTCCGTATAGATCGTCGGGAGGTCGACCGAGATCGCGAGCGGCGTGCCGTTGCGGTCGAATATCGCTCCACGCCGCGCCGGGAAGGTAATGACGCGCTCGCGCTGGTTCGCGGCGAGCTTCGCGTAGGCCTTGCTCTGCAGGATCTGCAGCGTGAACAAGCGGATCGCCATGAAGCCGAAGGCGAACGTGAAGACGAAGAAGAGCGCCACGAGACGCGACGGCGAGCGCGACGGGGTCTTTCGCGCCGGTGGACGTCTCGTAGAAGCCTTCCTCGGTCCGCCCTTGCGTGCCCCAGCCCTACTCCCGCGTACTCCATCGTCTCGACGATCGCGGCGTCCTACATGAGAAGAGGCCGGCCCTCGATGGGTCGACCCCGGTCTTCTCCTCGGACTACCTCCAGCGGGTGGAGCCATCTACGGCGCGTTCTCCTCGAGCCCTTGGGCGGCCGCCTGTCCCGTGGCGGGCAGCTTCGTCGTCGACGCGAACCTGCGTCCCGAGCGCCGCGGCACGTCGGCCACGATGTACTCGACGTGCGCAGGGTCGATCATCCCGAGACGCTCCCGTGCGTAGGTCTCGATGCGGCCGGGGGCCTCCAGGCGAGCCGCGTTGAGCAGCAGCTCCTCGTGCTTCGTCTCCGCAGCCTCGAGCTGCTCGTTGATCTGCGAGAGCTTGAACGCCGACTGCGCGAGCACGACCTGCTCGAGCAGCACGCCGAAGATGACCGCCCCGACGCAGATTGTGGCCACGATGATCAGCGGGAGCGAGCGGGTCCCACGCTCGCGCTTGGCGAGGCGACGGCCCTTGCGCTTGACGAGCTCGAGCGGAGCCTTCCACTCCCTCGCGGGCCGGCGGACCTCGGACGGCTGCGCGCTCACGCGCTCCGCCTCTCGGCCGATCCCGACGGCGCGAGTCGCTCGGCCGCACGAAGGCGGGCGGACTCGGCGCGCGGGTTGCGCTCGATCTCGTCCTGCGGAGGCTTCACCGGCCGGCGCGTGAGGATGCGCACGGTCGCCTCGGCACCGCATGCGCACACCGGGAAATCGGGCGGGCAGGTGCAGTCATTAGCGGCGTCCACGAACGCGCGCTTGACGATTCGGTCCTCGAGCGAGTGATAGGCGATCACCACGACGCGGCCCCCGGGCTCGAGCGCCTCGATCGAGTCAGGGAGGGCGCGCTCGAGCGCACCGAGCTCGGCGTTGACCTCGATCCGGATCGCCTGGAACGTGCGGCGCGCCGGGTGACCGCCGGTCCGGCGGGTCGCTGCGGGGATCGCCGTCTTGACGATCTCGGCGAGCTCGGTCGTGCGCCTTATCGGCCGGGCGGCCACGATGGCCCGGGCCACTCGGCCGGCGAAGCGCTCCTCGCCGTAGGCCCGGATGACGCGGGCCAGGTCGCGCTCTGGGTACTCGTTCACGACCGTGTCGGCGGACAGCACCTGGTCCGGGTCCATCCTCATGTCGAGAGGCCCGTCGTTGCGGAAGCTGAAGCCCCGGTGCGCCTCATCCAGTTGGGGTGAGGAAACGCCAAGGTCGAGTAGGACTCCGCGAACCGGCGGATCCCCGAGTCGTTCCAGTACGGACGAGATCTCTTGGAAGTCGGCACGTACGAGCCGAAGCCGGCCCTCGTACGCGGCGACGTCGGGCTCGTCTGCCTCCACGGCGTCCGGGTCCCGATCGATCCCGACGAGCTCGGCCTGGGGAGCCGCGTCGAGGATGCGGAGCGCGTGGCCCCCTCGTCCAAACGTAGCGTCGACGACGACCCCTCCGTGCTCCAGTGCAGGAAGCAGGAGCTCGACGACGGGGCCGGCGAGGACGGGCTCGTGTCCCGGCACATCGCTAGTGTCCCAGCGCTCTCGTCGCGATAGCGACAATTCCGAGAAATCCACCCACCGACGAGCCCGTCAGCGCGAGGACGAAGATGCTCTGTCCGAGCTCCCGGGCGAGCCCGGCGGTCGGTGGTGCTCCCTTCATCGACATGTCCCCGTCCCTTCTCAGAAGTCCACGTGCTGGGCGAGCGCGTCCAGCCCGCCCTCATCGAGCGCCTTCTCCTGCTCCCATCGTTGCGGGCTCCACAGCTCGCCGTGATCGATCGCACCGATGACGACGACGTCCCGCCCGATCCCCGCGTAGTCGCGGAGCGGCTGCGGCACGGTGACCCGGCCCTGCTTGTCGACCTCGTCCTGATGGACGCTCGACGAGAAGATGCGCACCAGGCGACGGGATTCCGGGCTCGATCGCTTCAGCCCGATGAGGTCGTCCTCGAGCTTGGCCCAGCCCTCCCCCCACCACAGCCCGATGCAGCCGGTGAAGTACTGGGCGAGGACGACCTTGTTGTCCGGCAGCTCCTCCCTGAGCCGCGACGGGACGATCAGACGACCCTTCGAGTCGATCGTGTGGTGAAACTCCCCGGTGAAGGACAACGCTCTCCCTGGCCTGGACCCACAGGAGCGAAGGTGTAGGGCTGACGGATCGGGCCGGCCGTGCCCCTATCCCCCAAATCCCTCCACTTCGCTCCACTTGGGCGCCAAGTTAAGCCCCGGGAGCTGCCAAGTCAACGTTCGCAGCGCTAATTACGCACTTGTAGTTTGTTGCTGCTGTTGCTCCTGTGAATGATTGCATTTGCTTGAGGTAGCGCCCGGGAGCCGAAGCGCGAAAACCAGCAGCGACGAGGCCGGTGCATTCTCCCGGAAGCTCCGGACCCGGCGGAAGCCCAAGGTCGCCCCTCGAAGCGCGCCCACAGCGCGCTCGAGGGGGGGACCTAAGCGGATCCGCCTGCCGAGGCGCCGGCGGCGCTGGGTTGCCCCTAGACCAAAAGGCAAGGGGGCGGCGACGAGGGGTGCCCACCGTTCTTTCCGCATCCTGCGACCTCTACGGTCACGCAACCACAAAAGAACGAGCGGCGGGGCCCGGCCCGGGTTCATCCGGCCGTTTGTTACTCCTGAAGTACCAAACCGCCGGACATCCCGAAAAGCCAAGGCCGCGCCTCGTCGCCGCGGGTTTGGGGTCTGAACCGGCGCGCGCCCGTCGAACCGCCCGCGCAACCCGGCCCCGCCCAAGGTTCGACTCGAAGCGCGCTCCTGACCCGCTTGGCGGCGAACCTTGCGCCAAATTGGCCGCGCACGACAGGTGGTGAGCTCTCATCGCCGCCGGGTTGGCTCTTGGTTTGCCTTTGAGCTCCGCAGCACGCCCGTCGAACCGCCCCGAGGCCGGCTTCCGGCACCCGGCCTCAGACGAGCTGGGTCACGACTCCATCGGGCAGGCGCAGGTACTGCTCCCAGGCCGGGTCGAGACGGTCGACCGCGACGACGATCCACACGGAGTCGTGCGGCGGCTGGGGGGCATGGCGGAGGCGGAGGCCGACGTCGGCCGGGCTCCGGTTCTCCTTGCGGGCGTTACACGGACGGCACGCGGCCACGACGTTGTCCCAGGT
>DATBND010000262.1:0-4906 GCA_036554505.1 Actinomycetota bacterium
CATAACAGTAGACCCCGGAGTGTAAGAAGTCAAGTGAATTTCACCCATTACAGCGACCAGTGTATGCAATCGGCCGCGGACCTCGTGAACACCTTCGGGCACCCGAGCGGGACCGAGTACATGGGCACGGCCGAGCTCGCAAAGGACTTCCTCGTCGACCACGGTTTCTCGGAGGTCGACGAGGTACGGGAGAGCGATCTAGCGGAGCTCCACCGGGTGCGTGGCCGTCTCGAGGCCGTCTTCTACGCTCCGGACGAGGCGGAAGCCGCACGCTTGCTGAACGATCTCCTGCGCGAGTACGACGTGAGGCCTCATCTCACCGCGCACGACGGTCACTGGCACTTCCACTACGCCTCGGAGGACGCCACGCTCGGGCGGAGGGTCGCGACCGACGTCGTCATGGGGCTCGCCGCGCTGATCGCCGACTACGGCTTCGATCGTTTTGGGATCTGTGCTGCGGACAATTGCGGTGACGTATTCGTCGACATGTCGCGCAACAAGTCGCGGCGCTACTGCAACGACGTGTGCTCGTCACGGACGAACGTAGCGGCACACCGGCGCAGGACGCGCGCGGGGACCGGCTCCTAGCTCGGCACGATCAGGGAACTCGTTCGTTCGCTGCGCGCTACGGGCACGCGCGGCGCCAGGCTCCGAGCGCGTACCGCTTGCGGATCGCATTGAACGTCAACACTTCGGCGCGGGTGCAGAACTCTTTACGCCCCAGCTCGTACTCGACCTCGAGCACGGCCTTTCCGGCGTCGGCGAACGGACGGTAGAGGCGACACTCCCTGTACAGGAAGCATTGCTCGACCACGGCGAAGTCGAAGTAGGGGACGAGCTCGGCCGCTTGCTCGCCGTCGTTCTTGAGGCCCACCGACAGGCCGCGCTCGTGTGCGGCGTTGGCGAGCCAGCGGTTGTAAGCGAGCTGCGCACCGGCGTCGAGGTCGAAGCCGGTGTCGTTGAGATATCCGTTGACGTTGTCGAAGTCGACGGCGTCGAAGCCCTTCGCCGCGCACGAGTCCAGCCGCGCGGACATGATCGGGGCCAGCTCGTCGAGAGCCCGGACGTCGAGCCACCGTTCGCCGGGCCACCCGTCGAGGCGCTTGCCGAGCACGCGGTCGGGGAAATCCGCGGCGTCCGGCCGCCAGTCCTCCCACGAGCCGGCGCTGACGTAGCACGCGACCCGGCCCCCGGTGGACCGGAGCGCCGCAACGTGCGACGCCTCGGTCTCGAACATGTCGACGATCCACAGATCGAAAGGTCGCGCCGGGTCCGGAGCGCTCCGGAGCTGGTATTGCCACCGGACGCCCGGGGGCGGCACGTAGCACCCCTCGCACGGAGCCGGTGGTGGCGGCGGCGGCTCCTGGGCCGTCCCGGGCGCCGCCACGCACAACGACGTCACGAGACACATCGCGACGACGAGTCTTCGCATGGGCTCATGATCGTCGGCCACGGGGTCGGCGTCCACCAGGACCACTTCCGCCCGTCTTACGATCGTGTCGATGGGGCGACGCGCGGCGGGCTCGGAAGAGACATCCGGACGGCCGTTGCGCGACGTCTATTCGGTGTCGCTCGGCGTGGCCTTGGTGATCGCCGTCGAGCAGCTGATCGATCTGGAACGACCCGGCATCCCAATGCGCGGCGATTCGATCCTGCCGTTTCTTGCCTTCGTCATGACGGCGTTCAGCCTCTATCACTGGGCTATCCGATTCATCGACCTGCCCGCCGAGCTCGACGAGCGTCGACCTCGCAAGGGGACGGTCGCGACCTTGTTGGTCGGAGCGACGGAGCTCTTGTTGGTGATCGGCCTCTCGACCCTGGTCTCCAAACCTGCGACGTTTCTCGGCTGGCTCGCGACGTTATTGGGATTCGAGCTCGTCGCCGGCGTGGTGCTTCGCGCCGCGCGCGCTTATGGGGGGGCCGAGAGTTTCGCGCGCCGCTACCTCGTGATCAACGGGGCGGCGTTCGCTTGTGCCTTGGCCGGCGCGCTCGTGGTGAGCTCCGGCTCCGGGAGCCCTGTCGGGGCGGGCGTCGTGGTCGCCGGGGTCGCGACGGCGCGCGCTACGGCGTTCTACTCGGCCGCGTTCGATCTCCTCTTCGGCGACGCCGCTTGATAAGCCGCGCCGGCGAGCTCCAGGTCTCCTCTAGAGGTGGGGAAGCCGCTTCGGCTTCTTGCCGCACACCTTCTGCGATGCAAGCCCGCCGCCGTCCTGGTTGCCGATGCGGGCCGGCTTCGACGCCAGCTTCTCGTTCTCGTCGGTCTCCCGCACGTTGAGGAGCTTCGCGTTCTTGTTCGGCATGCGGAAGCGCAGGATGCTCGGCTGACCGCAGTCGTGGAGGAGCGTGATCTCTGAGCCCGCCCCAGACGGCTGCGAGTCGCTCTTCTGGTAGGTGATCGAGCCCGCCACCGTGAGACGGAGGCTCCCGCCCTTCGGAATGACGAGGTCGGTCGGAAGGAAACGGAGCACCATGTGGATTGCCTCTCCGGGGACGACCGGCTTGCCGGTCTCCTGCTCGAACCAGCCGCGCGGCATCGGATCGATGTGCTGCAGCGAGCGCGCTCCGTAGGTCGCGTGGAACGCGCCGTAGGAGCCCTCGTGGACGAGCGGCTCGCCGTTCGCGTCGAGCACCTCGAGCTTGCTGGCGATGTGGCCGTCCTCGGTGCTCGATCGCAACCAGAGGTCGAGCATGGGCTGGCCGGTGAGATGCAGAGGCTTCTCGAGCTTCTTCGTCTGGAACAGGACGTACTGACCCTCGCTCGGCTCGCCGACCGCGACCTGCTCGGTGTAGACGGTCTCGCCGGTCGGCTTGGCGACGCCCAGCGTTCCCTCGGCGCCGAGCGCGAGCTGACCCAGCCGGCCGCCGGTCGTCGGGTACTCCTTGACCGACCACCACTGCCCGTCGGAGCGCTGCACCTGGACGTCGGGCCACTTCTCGACCTTGGTCGCGCGCTTGCCCTTGAGATAGCGGTCGAACCATGCGGTGACCATGTCGTACCAGTCGGCGCGCGACCACTCGGCCTCCACCGCCGCATGCGCGCCGGGGAACGCGTGGTTCCACACACCGAAGAGGCCCTTGTGCGGGGTCGACTTCGGGAGGTGGTTGAACCACCCCTGAAGCGTGATGTCCTGCACGTTGAAGTCACGCAAGCCGTGCACCATCAACGTGGCGGCCTTGACGTTCGGCGCGCCCTGACGAAGCTCTCGGTTCTTCCAGTACTCGGTGTAGTCGCCGTTGATGTTGGCCGACTCACTCATCACCTCGTCCTGGCACTCGAGCTTCTCGGGGTAGTGCTGCGGCGCGGGCTGCTCACCCGGCACCAGGCTGACGCTCGCGAGGTACGACGCGTTTCCGAGGAACGTCGCGCCGGTCCACGGGACGCCGTCCATGTAGTTCCAGTCGTACTGGCTGCCGACCGATGCAGTCGGGATGATCGCCTTGAGGTACTTGACCTTGTCCGGCGCGCCAAGGCCGGCGGTGGATACCTGGGTCTCCGCGTCGTAAGACGCGCCGTACATGCCGACCTTGCCGTTCGACCATGGAGCTTCCTTGCCGAGGTACTCGACGACGTTGGCTCCGTCCTTCCACTGGTCCGACGCGGTCTGCTCGAGACACCCGCCCGACTCGCCGGTCCCGCGTACGTGGTGCTGCGCGACCGCGTAGCCGCGCGCCGTGTAGTAGTCGATAAAGCCCGGCAGGCTCCCCTCCTGGTACTCCTCGACGCCCTGCTTGACGTACGGGGTGATGATCAGGACGGTGGGGACCTTCGCCGGAGGCTTGTGCCCGTCCTTCGGGGCCGGCAACCACGTCTCGACGTAGAGATCGACCCCGTCGTGAGCCTCGACGACGTGTCGTTGGGTCTCGGGGTCCTCGTCGGGGGCCTTCGTGCCGTAGAGCGCCTTGGACAAGGCCTTCGGCGCCCACGCCTTACCTCGGTCGGGGGCCGACGAGGCGGCGGCGGACGAGGGGACGAAGCATGCGGCGACGATGGCCGCGGCGAGGCAGAGCCGTAGAGATCGCATGAGGGGAGGAATTCTCCGTCACCCCCTGGCGTCCTGCCGCCACGCCGCCCGGGACTCGGCAGGAGAGGCGGGAAGCGGGGAGTATGAGTCCCTGATGCGGCGTGTCCTGATGGCGGTTCTCCTCGTGCTGGCCCCGCTGCCCGCGCGCGCGGCCCGCCCCGACTCTTTCGTGCTCGACGCCGGCCGGGCCGTGCTTTGGAGCGGCCCCGTCGTAGCGCAATCGACGGGGACGGAGACGTTCGACTACCGGCTCGAGCTCACCGAGCGAGGCGACAGGCTGCGCGTCGCCATCGACCACCCGCAGGTCGGCGACGTCTTCGGCATCTCGCTCACGCCTCCGGGCGGAGGACGGCCGATCTCCTTCGGTGTCGGCCCCGGGATCTACTCGGAGGAGCGCCTCATAGCCGATCCTCCGCGCGGCATATGGCGGATAAAGGTGACGGCGGAGGACGTGACCGACAGCGCGTTCCGCGTCCGCGCCAAGCTCGAGGCGCGTCCGCCCTCCCTCGGCGTGACCCGAGGCGCCGTGCTGCCCAACCTGCAGATCCTGCCCCCGCACGACGCGTCGTTTTTGACCCCGGTCACGAACGGCGCGGGCGACGAAGACCCGACCGGTGTGCCCGGCGGTAGTGGATGCCATCCCGAAGAGCACGCGGAGGACAACGCGGTCAGGTGTCTTCGCTTCGGCTTCGGCGTACGCAACACGGGGCGCGGGCCGATGGACCTCTACTACACAGGTGGGACGCAGCCCGAGGACCAGGACCTGTTCCAACGGGTGCATCGGGTGGACGGGACGACGTACGACAGGCTCGCGGGCCAGGCCGTCTTCCACAAGTCGCACGCCCACTACCACCACTCCGAGGCGGTAGCGCTTCAGCTCTTCA
>DATBND010000316.1:0-2225 GCA_036554505.1 Actinomycetota bacterium
GCTCGGCGGCGGCGCCATGATGGCGAGCGTTCACGTCTCTCGGATCCTCATGAAGCTCGGAGTCACCAGCCGGACGGAGGCGGCGGGCGTCGCGTTCAGGCACGGCCTCAACGACGCGCCGACGAGCGGTAGCGCGGACTACCGGATCAGCCGCGACTCAGATCGACCTCGAGGAGCGCCGACTCCTCGATGCTCGACAGGTAGAGCTTGCCGTTGAACTCCGTGACTCCCGTGACCATGTGGAAGTCCGGCCGCTCCTCCTGGAGATCCCGAACGACCCGGCCCTCGTCGTCGAACTGCATGACCCAGGTCGTCTTCCGGCCCGCCGGTTTCAATCGGTCCGGCGTGGCCCACACCAGCTTGCGCACCACGCCCGGAGAATTGCTCAAGCGGTCGAGCAGAGGATTGCGCGGGTTCGGCAGCGCCGCCCAGAACCGCCCCCGCTCGACGTGCGAGATGTTGTCGGGGAAAGCGGGCAGGTTGTCCGCGATCACGACCGCCTTTCCGGCGTTCGGCCCCCGGATGTCGACGCGGCTGATCCTGTAGCCGGCCGTCTCGGCGAATATCAATGCGCTCTCGTCCTCGGTGAGCGACAGGCCGTTAGCGAAGAAGAGGTCTCGAACCACGACCTCCACGGTGCCGTCGGCGTCCCGGCGAAAGAGCGCCCCGGTCGCGCGGTGCTCCAACATCGACCCGACGTAGTGCTCGATGTGAAAGCGACTGGTCGACTCCGTGAACCAGATGGTCCCGTCGCTCTGGGCCGCCGCGTTGCTGCAGAACATGAGACGGCGGCCGTCGACCGACTCAACGAGAGTCTCGAGGTCTCCGCTCGACGGATCGAGTCGCAGCAGCCCTCGATGCGAGTCACACACGAGGAACCGCCCGTCGGCAAGCGGCTCGAAGCCCAGCGGCCGGCCCCCGGTATCGGCGACGAGCTCGACGGAGTCGTCGGTGGGGTCGACGCGCAGGATGCGTCCGTCGGCAAGCCCGGTGAGCAGTCCTCCCTTGCCGTCCGGTACGACGTCCTCGGGCCCGTAGCCGGGCAGAGGGATCGGCCGTGCCGGGGGAAAAGCCTCTTCGCTCCGGCGAGCCGACGCGCGAGGAGGGGCCTTCGGCACGACGCGCCGCGCGGGATGGATCGGAGGCTTCGACACCGCCGGAGACCCTACATTTTCGCCGCAACGCCGGACCGGCAGGGACAAGACCGCCGGAGGCGAATCAGTTCTGAGCGGGCAGAGGAGGTCGATCGTCGTGCGGCGAGTGTGCGCGTTAGTCGCTTCGTTGCTCGTCGTGGCAGGTCTCGCGGGGCCGTCGGGGGCGCAGGACGACCACTCCGACAACATGCATCTCGTCGGCAGCCTCGCCGCCCCCAACGCCACCGACGTCGTCTTCACCAAGGACGGTTACGCGGTCATGACCGCCCAGGGCTCGGACCCGGGCGCGGGGCTGTGGGTGATCGACGTGCGCGATCCGGCCAAGCCGAAGACGGTCGGACGGCTGCCGTGCGCCGGTTCGGGCTACGACGTCGGGCTGTGGCGCGACATCGCGGTGATGAGCATCGACTCGCCAAGCGGGAACTCGTCGACGACCGACGACAAGTGCAACTTGAAGGGCACCGAGGGCCAGGAGGGGATCCGCCTCGTCGACATCTCCAACCGCAGACGTCCGCGTGAGATCAAGTTCGTCGAGACTCCGTGCGGCTCGCACACGAACATCACGTTCGGTCACAAGGGCCGCGGCCTCGTCTACGTCCAGTCGTACTCGGCGTCGACGAGCGGAACGTGCTCGAGCGCGCACGGGATCATCTCGGTCGTGGACATCACGAATCCGAAGAAAGCGAAGATCGTCGCGTCGCCGAGCGTCCTGCCTGCGAACGGGTGTCACGACGGAAGCATCAAGGGCGACTACGCATACATGGCGTGCCTCACCGAGGCACAGGTCTGGGACGTCAAGGATCCCTTGAACCCCGAGATCCTGGCCCACATCAACGACGTGCCCGACGCGATCTGGCATTCGAGCACGGTCTCAAACGACGGCAAGACGGTCGGCTTCGGCTTCGAGTCGTTTCAGGCGGGTGGCGTGTCGTGCACGGGCGAGACCGAGAACGGCAAGACCGGCGCGATCTACTTCTACGACGTGACCGACAAGAGCGCCCCGAAGCAGCTCGGCTCCTTTACTCCGCCGCGCCTCGTCACCGGGGTTTGCACCGCGCACAACTTCACGAC
>DATBND010000356.1:0-10413 GCA_036554505.1 Actinomycetota bacterium
CGAGGTAGCCGTTGGACACCGCCCAGATCGAGATGACCTGCTCCTCGACCGCGTACGGCGAGTACTGACGCTGCTTGAGGATCTCGACGACGCGTGCGCCGCGGTCGAGCTGCGCCTGGCTGGCCTTGTCGAGGTCGGAGCCGAACTCCGCGAACGCCTCGAGCTCACGGAACTGCGCGAGGTCGAGCCGCAGACGGCCGGCGACCTGCTTCATCGCCTTGATCTGCGCGTTGCCTCCGACTCGGGAGACGGAGATGCCGACGTTGATGGCCGGCCGGACGCCCGAGAAGAACAGGTCGCCCTCGAGGAAGATCTGGCCGTCGGTGATCGAGATGACGTTCGTCGGGATGTACGCCGAGACGTCGCCACCCTTCGTCTCGATGATCGGCAGCGCGGTGAGCGAACCGCCGCCGTTCTCGTCCGAGAGCTTCGCCGCGCGCTCGAGCAGACGCGAGTGGAGGTAGAAGACGTCGCCCGGGTACGCCTCGCGGCCCGGCGGGCGCCGCAGCAAGAGCGACAGCTGGCGGTACGCGATCGCCTGCTTGGAGAGGTCGTCGTAGACGATCAGCGCGGCCTCGCCGTTCTCCATCCAGTGCTGCCCCATCGCGCATCCGGAGTACGGCGCGAGGTACTGGAAGGGAGCCGGGTCCGACGCCGGCGCATTGACGATGACCGTGTACTCCATCGCGTTGTTGGCCTCGAGTGCCGCCACGACCTCGGCGACGGTCGATGCCTTCTGGCCGATCGCGACGTAGATGCACTTCACCTGTTTGTCGGAGCCCCACAGCTCGCGCTGGTTGATGATCGTGTCGATCGCGATCGCGGTCTTGCCCGTCTGGCGGTCGCCGATGATCAGCTGACGTTGGCCGCGGCCGACCGGCGTCATCGCGTCGATGGCCTTGATGCCGCTCTGCAGCGGCTCCTTCACCGGCTGGCGCGCGGTCACGCCGGGGGCCTGGACCTCGAGCGGGCGGCGCGAGCTCGTGCGGATCGGGCCCTTGCCGTCGATCGGCTCGCCGAGCGCGTTGACGACGCGTCCGAGGAGCTCGTCGCCGACGCCGACCGAGAGGATGCGGCCCGTCTGCTTGACCGGGTTGCCCTCCTCGATGTGCGATGCCTCGCCGAGCACGACCGCGCCGATCTCGTTCTCGTCGAGGTTCATCGCGAGCCCGATCGTCCCGCCCGGGAACTCGAGCATCTCGTTGGCCATGCATTGCGGGAGCCCGGAGATGCGCGCGATGCCGTCGCCGACCTCGGTCACGCGCCCGACCTCTTCCTTTTCGGTCGTCGGCTTGTAGTCCGAGACGTGACGCCTCAGTACGGAGGAGATCTCCTTGGGGTCGATGGTTAGCTCAGCCACTTGACGCCTCACCTGATCCTTTTGGTCAAACCCGATAGTTGTTCATCGCTACGACCGACGGCCGCTAGCGCCTCACCTGATCCTTCAGTTGTTCCAGCTTGTGACGGACGGTTCCGTCGATGACGGTGTCTCCGATCTTTGCGACCACGCCGCCGAGGACGTCGGGGTCGACCAGCGCCTTGACCTCGACCTTCTTGCCTGTCGCCTTCGACAGCGCGGCGGCAAGCGCGTCGCGCTGCTCGCCCTGTAGCGGCACCGCAGTGCGTACCTCGGCGACGACGGAGTCGCGCGCCTCGGCCGCGAGGTCGCTGAGCTGCCCGAGGATCTGCGGAAGCTGGCGCGCCCGGCCCTGGCCCACGATGAACGTGAGCAGCCCCAGCGTGTGCGGCGAGACCTTGTCGGCGAGTAGCTCGCCGAGGATCTTCTCGCGCTGGACGCGGTCGATGCTCTGGTCCGAGAGCGCCTGCTTCAGCTCGTGGTTCGTGTCGAGGATCTTGCCGAAGCGAAACAGCTCGTCCTCGACGCGGTCGAGCTCACCCTCGGCCTGCACGACGTTGAAGAGGGCCTTCGCGTACCCGCTGATGAGCTCCTCCGAAGCACCCACGGCTAGTTCGCGCTCCCCTGGCCGCCCATCCCGGACACCTCACGGATGTACGCGTCGACCATCTCGCGCTGTGTGTTGCCGTCGAGGCTGCGGCCGACGACCTTCTCGGCGAGCTCGATCGTGATGTCCGAGATCGAGCTCTGCAGCTCCTGGACGGTGCGCGTCCGCTCCGCCTCGATCTGCTCTTGGGCGCGAGCGACGATCCCCTCGGCGTCGCGCTCGGCCTTCGCGGTGAGGTCCTTGCGGACCTGCTCGGCCGACTGGCGCGCCTCTTCGATGATGCGGTTGGCCTCGGAGCGAGCCTCCGCGAGTTGCCTCTTGTACTCGTCGAGCTCACCCTGGGCTTCTTGCTTGGAGCTCTCCGCGCTCTCGAGCGCGTCCTGGATCGTCTTCTCGCGCGCCTCGATCGTCTCCCGTAGCTTCGGGAACGCGACCTTCATCAGAACGAACGCCACGATGAGGAAGCACACGAGGCCCCAGAGGAGCTCGGCCGTGTCCGGGAGGATCAGGTCGAGGCCGCTCGGCTCGTCGGCTTCGAGGTGCTCGCCTCCCTCTTGGGCAAGGAGCAAAAGACCGTGCAGCATGTGGCTCTCCTTCCCTGACTAGGCGATGAATGCGAGGACGAAACCGATGAGGGCGAGCGCCTCGATCAGCGCGAACCCGAGGAACATGGTCGTGCGGATCTGACCGGCCATCTCGGGCTGGCGGGCGGTGGCCTCGATCGCGCTCGAGAAGACGAGCCCGATGCCTACGCCGGGGCCGATTGCCGCGAGCCCGTATACGAGGCCGTGGGCGAGCGACTTGAGACCCTCGTCCGTAACCCCCTGTGCAACAACGAGTGCACCCTCCATTGCTTTCCTCCTCTTTCTTGTGGCCGGGCTCAGGCGGCCTCGGTCAGGTACCTGTTTTCCGTCGGTTCGGTGTGCTGAGTGTCGACTGAGTGGTCCTCTTCGCCGTGGCCGTGGATGGACTCGGCGATGTAGAAGGCCGTCAGCATCGTGAAGATGTACGCCTGGATGCTTATGACCATGAGCTCGAAGATGATCAGGCCCGACGCGACGATCAGCGTCACGACGCCGAGCGGGGTCGCGGCGGAGAGCTCGGTCAGGAAGTCGTGCGTGAACAAGAAGAAGATGGTCAGCAGCACGTGGCCGGCCATCATGTTCGCGAGCAGCCGGATCGCTAGCGTCAGCGGACGGATCACGAACACCGAGAAGAACTCGATGGGGGTCAGCAGGATGTAGATGGGCTTCGGAACCCCCGGCGGGAAGAGCGTGCCGCCTAGGTACTTGAAGCCTTGCTTCTTGAATCCGACGAAGTTGAAGATCAGGTACGTGAAGATCGCCAGCAAGAATGGGATAGCCATGCGCGAGGTGACCGGATAGTTGATGCCCGGCACGATCTCGAGCAGGTTCGCGAAGAAGATGAAGAAGAAGACCGACGCGAGGTAGTTGGCGTACTTCGGGCCGTCCTTGGGCCCGATCACGTCGATCGCGATCTGGTTGCGCACGAACAGGTACGCGCTCTCGGCCAGCGTCTGGAGGCCCTTCGGGACTATGCGCTTGCCGCGCGCGCCGGCCATGAAGAACGCGATGCAGAGGAGCGACGCGAACATCATCATGATCACCGTCCGGTTGATCGCGAACGGCGTTCCCTTCAGGGCGATGTCGTCCCAGAAGAAAAGATGATTGACGTCAAGCTCTTCCACGGACGTTTCCTTTCACTCGCGTGAGCTCGGAAGGTGCAGCCTTGTCGTAAGCGCCCGCCGCCTCGACCAGGACCAGCAGCAGGTGACTGCCGATCAGAACGAAGCCCGTGACGGGGAAGTAGATCGCGTCTATCGCCTTGAGGCCAATCGCGGCCCCGGTGAGCAAGAGCAAGCCGAGCGTGAACGTCGCGAGGGCGACGGGCATCAACAGGTGCGGCGAGTTCTCGGCGACGCCTCCGATGAGGCGCGCGCTCAGCCACAGATTGCCGATCGTCATGGCCAGGCCGACGGCCGCCGACAGAGCCCAGCTCCACCCGCCCCACGCGCCGAGGACGCCGACGACCACCGGGGCAAGGTACGCGCCCCTGATCGCCATGCGCCGGACCATCTGCGTCTCGATCAATCGAGGCTCCTCTGCGCCATGTAGTAGACGACGACCACTCCCAGCACCCATCCCACGATCGAGCCGACGACCGTGCCCCACGGCTCCGTGCCCGCCCAGTTGTCGAGCAGGCGCCCCGCTCCGAAGAACAGGAGCACCACCAACACGAACCCAATCGCCACGGCATGACCCCGCGATGCTTGGTTCATGCCCCGAGCCGCATCGGAGCCGAAGCTCCCCGAGCCCCTCCGCGCCTTTGCCTGGGCCCCTTGCGGGGGCCGCTCCACGCCCCGGCGCTCGCCCGTGAGCCCGGGCCCCTTGGACCGGTCGGGATCAGTGCTCACGAGACGCCCTTCCTAGACTCTGACCAGGGCTTGGGAACCCACGGATGCTACCCCCTGGGTGCCCCGGGAGGCCGCTTGTGAATTCTTTCACAAACTATCCCATCCCCGACGCCCCCGCAACCCACGGCCCCCACCCCCCTGCCCCCACGCCCCGCGGCGCTGCGACGGCTTTTGGACCTCAGGTGACGTATGCGGTCGACGCGGGTCCAAAGCCGTCGAAGTGAGCCCGCTCAACTCGACCGTCGGCCCGGCGCGCGCAGCTGTACGCGTCACCGCCGACCAGATCGAGGAGGTCGTGGTGCGCTGCGGGGGCCAGGGCGTCCGGGGGACCGTCCTCTTATCCACGATGAGGCGTTCGTCGCGCAACCGGACTTCTGCTATCCGCTATCGAAGCTCGCAATCGAAGCCGATAGCTATCGTTGGCACGGCAACAAGCTCGCGTGGAGCAAAGACCTGACGCGCCGATCCCTTCTGGCTCGCGCCGGATGGCGTGCTTCACATCACATGGTCCGAGCTACGAGACCGTCCTGACGCCGTCGTGGACCTCGTTCGCCGAGCTTCGGACCAGGCTCGACCGTAGAGGTCGCCCTAGGTCCGAAAGTCGGATAAGGGGCTAGGGGCGGAGGCGCTGCTGGATCGCCTTCGTCAGCACCGGGAACAGTGTGTAGAGCACGAGCGCCCCGACGGCGATGGGCAACGCGAAGATCACGTCCGAGCGATCGAGGAACGTGAACGCGAGCCCGGCCCCCGCGGCGAGCGCCGACCACACGTACATCACCAGCACGGCGGCGCGGTGACCGTGGCCGAGATCCATCAGGCGATGGTGGATGTGCTCCTTGTCCGCGTGGAACACGCTGCGGCGCTTGCGCGCTCGGCGCACGATCGCCAGGAACGAGTCCAGGATCGGGATCGCCACGACCGTCAGGGGGATCAACAGCGGGAAGTACGCGAGGAAGACGTCGGACGTCGCGGGACGAATCGGCGGGCTCCCGATGCCGATCACTGTCGCGGCCCCCAGCACGAGTCCCAGCAACATGCTCCCCGAGTCACCCATGAAGATGCGCGCGGGATGGAAGTTGTGCCGGAGGAAGCCGAGGCTGGCGCCCAGCACCGCGACGCAGATGAGCGGAGCGGCCGTGGCGAAGTTCGGCAGGTCCTGGTTGAGCTGATACGTGTACACGAAGAACGAGGCCGCAGCGATGGCGACGATCCCGGCCGCGAGCCCGTCGAGGCCGTCGACGAGGTTGACAGCGTTGATCATCGCCACGATCCACAGGATGGTGACGAGAACCGACACGTCGTCTGACAGCGTGATCGTCTCGCCGGGCATCAGCAGGTAGTCCATCTTCACGCCGGTCAAGAAGAGGATTCCGGCGGCGAAGACCTGGCCGGCCAGCTTCACGGGAGCCGGCAACGCGCGCAGGTCGTCCACCGCACCGAGAGCAAAGATGACGAAGGCCCCGGCGGCGACGCCGAGCGGTTGCGACGACTGCGTCAAGAAGAGCTTGAAGTCGGTGATCCCCCGGACCGGCAACAGCAGCGACGCGCCGACCGCGACCACGATGCCCACGAGGATCGCGAACCCACCGAGAGTGGGCGTCGCCTTTGCGTGCACCTTGCGGTCGTTCGGCTGGTCGACCGCGCCGATGCGCAACGCCATCAGCCGGACGACGGGCGTGAGCAGGAACGTCATGCCGGCCGCGACCAGCCCGACGACCACGTAGGGGATCACTGCAGTCTCAGACCACGTCCGGGTACGGGCGGAACCGGTCGGTCAGCTCGGTCACCTGCTTGCGGATGCCGGCCTTGCCGTCGGGCGAATCGTCCTTCAGCGCCTGGGCGATCAGTCGCCCGACCGTGGCGGTCTCGTCCTCCTTCATCCCGCACGTCGTTATCGCCGGGGTGCCGAGCCTGATCCCGGACGCGACGAACGGCTTCTCCGGATCGAATGGGATCGCGTTCTTGTTGACCGTGATGCCGACCTCGTCGAGGCGCGCCTCGGCCTCCTTGCCCGTGAGCCCGACCGGTCGCAGGTCGACCAGCATCAGGTGGTTGTCGGTGCCACCCGACACGATGCGGAGCCCCTCCTCGGTCAGCGTGGCCGCCAGCACTCGGGCGTTGGCGACGACCTGACGCGCGTAGCTACGGAACTCGTCGGTTGCGGCCTCGGCCAGCGCCACCGCCTTCGCTGCGATCGAGTGCATCAACGGCCCGCCCTGCCATCCGGGGAACACGCTCTTGTCGATCGCCTTGGCGTGCTCCTCGGTGCACATGATCATCGCCCCGCGCGGCCCCCGAAGCGTCTTGTGCGTCGTCGCCGTGACGACGTGCGCATGCTCGACCGGATTCGGATGCGCGCCGCCTGCGACGAGGCCTATGAAGTGAGCCGCGTCGACGAGGAAGATCGCGCCGACCTCGTCGGCGATCGAGCGGAATGCGGCGAAGTCCCAGATGCGCGAGTACGCGGTCGCGCCGGCGACGATCATCTTCGGCCGTTCTCGCAACGCGATGTCGCGCACCTCGTCGAGGTCGATCAGCTCGTCGTCCTTGCGCACTCCGTAGGAGACGATGTCGAACAGCCGGCCGGTGAAGTTGACGGGCGACCCGTGCGTGAGGTGCCCCCCGTGCGCGAGCTCCATCCCCATGAACTTGTCGCCCGGCTCGAGGAAGGCGAAGTACGCGGCGAGGTTCGCCTGGGCCCCGGCGTGCGGCTGGACGTTCACGTGCTCTGCGCCGAACAACGCCTTGGCGCGGTCGATCGCGAAGTTCTCCGCGACGTCGACGAACTCGCACCCGCCGTAGTAGCGACGGCCGGGGTAACCCTCCGCGTACTTGTTCGACAACGGCGTTCCGAGCGCCGCGAGCACCGCCGTGGACGAGAAGTTCTCCGACGCTATGAGCTCGATCTTCGTGTTCTCTCGGTGTACCTCGGCGAGGATCGCCTCGGCCACGTCGGGATCGACCTTCTCGACGGCCGCCCAGTCGGCCCAACCCGGATTGCTCATGCTCCTCCACACTCCTCGTTCTCGATCTGCCTTATCTGGTCAAGCCGAGCGACATGACGGCCGCCCTCGAAGTCGGTCGTGAGAAAGACGTCCACGATCGCCAGCGCGAACGTCTCGCCGAGCAGCCGCGCCCCGAGGGACAGGACGTTCGCGTCGTTGTGCAGACGAGCGAAACGAGCCGTGTACTCGTCGTGACAGAGCGCCGCGCGCACGCCGTGCACCTTGTTCGCCGCGATCGCCTCGCCCTGCCCGCTACCGCCCATCACGATCCCGCGGTCCGCGTCGCCGCCGGCGACCGCTCGCCCGACCGCCGCACAAAAGGACGGGTAATCGACGGATTCCTCGGAGTGGGTGCCGACGTCGGAGATCTCGTGGCCCGCGTCGATCAGGTGCTTGGCCACGGCCGTCTTCAACACGTACCCCGCGTGGTCGGCCCCTAGAGCAATCCTCACGACGGCATCCTAAGACCGGGGTAGTGGATCGACCGGGGTTGTACGCGGGAGCTACGGGGAGTCGCGAAAAACGCGGCGGCTCAGGCGGAAGCGCCGACGGGCCCACACAGCACGTCGGCCAGGAGCTCGGTCCCCTCGTGGATCTGGCGCGCGCAGCGCCGGTACGCGCCCAGCGGCAGCCCTATCGGATCGTCGAGGTCGAGGGCCCGGCGCCACGGAGGCCGTCGTCCCGCCGTTAGCCCATCGATGCCGGCTCCGGCCGCGAGAGCGGGCTCGATCTCGGCGAGCTCCTTCATCAAGAAGACCTTGCCGTGTGAGTCGGGGGCATGGTCGGCGATCTCTCTGAGATGAACGCTCGTCATCGCCACGACGACGTCGGACTCGTCGACCTGCGCGCGCGTCAAGGGGACCGACTCGTATCCCGATATGTCCGCCCCGTACTCTCCCGCCGCGTCTATCGCCTCGGCGGTGGGAGAGGACCCCCCGTAAGCCCACGTCCCGGATGACGCCACCCTGACGCCAGTGCAACCTCTCCGGTCGAGCGCGACGCGGAAAAGGCCCTCGGCCATGGGCGACCTACAGAGGTTTCCCGTGCACACGAACAGCACGTTCATGGCGATGGACCCTAGAGCAACCTGGACATAGTGGATAGGCTTTACCGATGGCGGCGTGGGACGAGCTCCTGCCGAGGCTGCGGGAGCTGGCGGATCTTCAAAGCGCGATCGCGCTCCTTCATTGGGACATGGCGGTCAACATGCCGCCCGGCGGAGCCGTGTCGCGCGCACGCGCCGTGGCGACGCTCGAGATGAAGGCGCACGAGGCATTCACCCAACCGGACATCGGGCGCCTGATCGAGGAGCTGTCCGGAGACGACTCGCTGGACGAGGTCCAGGCCGCGTCGGTGCGCGTGATCGGCCATGATTACTTCCGCGCGACCCGCATCCCGCCCGATCTCATCCACGAGCTTGCGCGAGTCGCGGGGGCCGCCTATCAGGCGTGGACGGAGGCCCGCCCGGCGGCCAGCTTCGGGATCTTCGAGCCGCACCTCTCGAAGCTCGTGCAGCTCAAGAAGGAGCAAGCCGACGCGCTGGGATGGGAGGGACAGCGTTACGACGCCTTGATCGAGGACTACGAGCCGGGCTCGACGACGGCCGAGCTCGCCGCGCTCTTCGACGCGCTCGCGCACGAGCTGCGGCCACTCGCGGGCGCGATCCTCGACGCCGCCGGCCACCGAGCTGCGTTCTTGTCCGCGGCGTTCGACACGGACGCGCAACGCAGATGCTCGCAGTGGCTCACCGAGGCGCTCGGCTTCGACATGGAGCGCGGCCGGCTGGACACGTCACCTCATCCGTTCACGATGGCGGTAGGCCCGGGCGACGTCCGGCAGACGACCGGCATCTACGAGCACGATCTTGCGTTCTCGATCTACGCCACGATCCACGAGACGGGCCACGCGCTCTACGACCAGGGGATCCCGGATGCGTTCGCCGCGCTCCCCCAATGGAAGGTGCCGTCGGCGGGCATGCACGAGTCGCAGTCGCGACTATGGGAGAACCTCGTCGGACGGAGCCGGGCGTTCACGGACTGGCTCCTTCCGAACCTCAAGGAGCACTTTCCCAGCCAGCTTGGGACGGTCGACCCCGACGAGTTCTATCGCGCGATCAACCACCCGCAACGGACCCCGATCCGCGTCTCGGCAGACGAGGTCACTTACAACCTCCATGTCATCTTGCGATTCGAGCTCGAGCAAGCGTTGATGAACGACGACCTCGACGCCGGGGACCTCCCGGACGCGTGGAACGAAGGGATGGAGCGACATCTCGGGATACGGCCGGCGGACGACTCCGAAGGAGTGCTGCAGGACATGCACTGGTCGTCGGGGATGTTCGGCTACTTCCCGAGCTACACCATCGGCAACCTGTACGCGGCGGCGTTCTACGAGCGGGCCGAGGCCGAACTAGGCGACCTCGACGACGAGATCCGCTCCGGTAGCTTCCAGCGGCTGCTCGACTGGCTGCGACGCGAGATCCACGGCAAGGGCTACCTCTACACGGCCAAGGATCTCGGTGAGCGCGTTCTCGGCGAGCCACTCACCCACGCGCCCTTCATCGCCTACATACGGTCCAAGTACTCGGACATCTACGACATCAAAGCCTGAAGCTGCGCGGCGTCGACCGCACCGGCGCGCAGGACGCGCGGCGTCGACGCGAGATCGAGCACCGTCGACGGCTGCCCTTTGCACGCTCCCCCGTCGAGCACGCCCACCTTCGAGCCGAACAGCTGCTCGGCCTCCTCCGCGGTCGTCAGTGGCGGCGCGCCACTGAGGTTCGCGCTCGTCACCCCGAGTGGGCCGGTCTGCGCCAGGAACTCGAGCGCGAGCGGATGCGCGGGCACGCGGACGGCGACCGTGCCGGGGGACGTGCCGCCGAGGTCCGCGTCGAAGCCGGGCGCGCGCGGCAGGACGATCGTGAGGGGGCCGGGCCAGATGCTCGCCGCGACGTGCCGCGCGCGCTCGTCGAAGCGCGCAACGGCTTCCAGCGCACGTACATCCGGGCCCA
>DATBND010000368.1:0-2084 GCA_036554505.1 Actinomycetota bacterium
CGTCGAGCACGCCGCGACGATGCCGATGGCAAAGAGCAACAGCGGCATCGAGAGCACGATGTCGATGCCGCGCGAGATGAGTGTGTCGATTTTTCCGCCGAAGTAACCGGCCAGGATCCCGAGCGTCACGCCGATCGCAACCGACGCGGCGGTCGACACGAGCGCGACCGTCAGCGAGGTGCGCGCGCCGTACATGACGCGGACGAACAGATCGCGCCCCGCCTTGTCTGCGCCGAAGAAGAACTCCGAGTTCGGCCCGCGCGGTAGGCCGAACGCGTCGGTCATGCGGCGCTGGAAGAGGTCGTTCGGCCCGTGCCCGACGAGGTTGGCGATGACCGGCGCAAACACCGCAATAAGGACGAGCACGCCGATGAAGCCGAGGCCGATGAAGGCCATTCTGTCCTGCTTGAAGCGTCCCCAGAAGAGCTCCCACGGCGTCTTGCCGACTACCGCCGCCTCGACCCCGTACGCGGTGGACGGATCGACGACCGCTTCAGCTTGGCTCAATGGCCCCCCGTTCCCGACCCAGCTCCTACTACAGCTGTCGTGGCGCGGAGTGTAGTTGACGCCCTCACGCCTCGCAACGAACTAACCTACTACAGCAATAGTAGACACCCCGGCCGAAATACTTGCCAGGAATTTATTGCCAGCGCACGGAGGGGCAGGACGCGGCAGGGGCAAACCAGACCCAGCGGCGACGAGGAATGCTCCACCGATCCTGACGCGAGTCACCTTTTTCGACGCTTCATTGGTGATCTTCGGACTTCGGACCTATAGCGTCCATTACTCACCAAGGAACCCCCGAGCCGAGGCGCGAGCTCTCCCGCGCCCCTCCTTGGCGCTGCGGAACGGTACCGATGCGCGCACCGTGTGCGGGTCGACCCAACTTGGCCCACGGTGACCGACCGGCTGCACGCCACCAGAGCGAGGCGCCCCTACCCGGAGCGCAGGCTTAAAAACGGTCTGCCGAACAGACATGACCCGCCGCCGTAGGCGGCGGCAAGTTCCGCCCTTGGCGGAGCCATGCGGAGCGGTAGGGGCGCCTCGCCCCCCACCAAAGCTAGGCGTGTAAACCGAAGTGGGCGAGGGGGGATTTGAACCCCCACACGCTTGCGCGCACTGGCACCTGAAGCCAGCGTGTCTGCCGTTCCACCACTCGCCCGTGGGAGCCGCCCGAGACGAAGGTCCCCGGCGACGACTCGAAAGGCTAGCAGGGGGTTGGCCCCCGCCGGGCGGGCATAATCGACCCACATGGGCGTGGCCAAGAGCATCGAGCAGCGGCTGGAGGGCCTCGTGGAGGGGTTCTTCACGAAGGTCTTCCGCTCGGGACTGCAACCGGTCGAGGTCGGGCGCAAGATCCTTCGCGAGATGGCCGAGGGAAAGACCGTCTCGGTCAACCGGGTCTACGCGCCCAACGAGTACCGCGTGACTATGGGCACCGACGACTTCGGACGCTTCGAGTCGATGGAGGCAGGGCTCGCACGCGAGTTCTCCGAGCTCGTCATCGAGCAGGCAAAGCAACAGCGCTGGAACCTGATGGGCCTTCCGCGTTTCACGTTCGTCGAGGACGAGGGGATGGGCAAGGGCGAGTTCCGTGTCGAGGCGTCCCTCGCCGCGGACCCCGACCGTGACGTCCCCTCCGTCTCCACGCGCGACCCCGACGCTAACGAGGCCGGAGCGACCCGAGCCATCTCGACCGATACCGCCGACCGAATGGGCCTCGCGACCGCGGGCGCCAGCCTCGTGGTCCTCGACGCGCAGGGCAAGCCCGCCGAGCGCATCTCGATCACGCGCGCGCCCGTGGTGATCGGGCGCCTGTCGACGAACGACGTCGTTCTCTCGGACTCGAACGTCAGCCGGCGCCACGCCGAGCTCCAGCGCACGGCCGAGGGATGGAGGCTCGTCGACCTCGGATCCACCAATGGGACGCTCGTTAACGGCAAAGTGGCAAAGGAGCACACGCTCTCGGACGGCGATCGCCTCGCGTTCGGGTCGAGTGAGCTGGTTTTCGAGCTGAAGGGCCACTAGGTGCCGGATCTGGTTCTCGAGCTTCTGAAGTACGTGTTCCTTGCCGTGCTCTACAT
>DATBND010000037.1:0-8845 GCA_036554505.1 Actinomycetota bacterium
GCCCGGCCCCGAGTTGTCGTGTCCACGGGCGCGGCCCTTGCCGCGTGTGCCCGGCCCCGAGTTGTCGCTGCGGTCGCCGCGGCCGTCACGGTTACCCGGCCCGGAGTTGTCGTCGGCGGGCCGGCCGTGGTCGCGAGGACCTCCCGGGCCGGAGCTCGTGCTGCCCGGCCCCGAGTTGTCGCCCTCCACCTCGACGGTGGGAGACGGGCTCGCCTCGGCCGACGGATCCGGGGCGTTCCCGCGCCGGCGTTCGTCCTGGTCCTTGTCGCGCTCGTCCGCGCGCGGCAGGTCGAGCCCGATCTTGGACGCCACGGTCGACACCGCGTCCTGCATCGGGCCGGGGAGGGCGCCGGCCGCCGCTAGCCCCCCAGTCGTCACCACAGCCGCGACGGCAACCGTCCCGGCTCTGGCGGCAAGGGACCGCAGGGGCAGCCACGCCGGCGTCCTCGTCCGGCTCGGTACGAAAGGCGCCGGCGCGGAGGAGCCGGCGACCTGGTGGATTCGGGCCAGATGACGCTCGCGGATGGCCGTGTCGGGGGAAACCGAGTACATCTCCCGGACCTGCCCCACGAATGCCTCGAGCGGCTCACCGTCCCCGGACGGGGCGACGCCGGAGAGGATGCGCTCGAGGTCGCGCTCGTCTGGTCCTTGTCCCATGTCCTGGTAAGCGCCGTCGTCGGTCAGAGGGATACGCCCCCTTTGGTCAGCTCGCGGCGGAGCGCGGCGATCCCCCTGTGCTGGAGCGCCTTGACCGCTCCCGGGCGCTTGCCCACCGCCGCAGCGATCTCCTCGATCGTGAGGCCCGCAACGATGCGGAGCAAGAGGACGTCTCTCTGGGCGGGGGCAAGCCGGTCGATGATCGCCGTCACCTCGTCCTGGGCGACCCTGTCCATGGCCTCGGACTCGGTGTCGACCGAGGGCAGCTTCTCGGTGAGGACCTCGTCGGGGGCGGGCTCGACGGGGCGCCTCTTGGCCCGGCGGCGCTCGTCGAGGAAGCGGTGGTGGGCAATGGTGAACATCCATGCACGGAGGTCGCCTCCGGATCCCTCGAAGCGGTGCAGGTCCCGCACGGCCTGGAGGAACACCTCCCCGGTCAGGTCCTCGGGCTCCGCCGCGCCGCGGGCGCGCAGATAGCCGAGCACGCTCGGCGCGAGCTCGTCGTAGATGACCGTCCACGCCCACTCGGCTCCCGCGCGCGCGGCGTCGATCGCCGCGCTCAGATGCTCGCTCGTCACCGCTCTGGGAGGCCGTCTGGAAGGATGGGCGCGATGGAGAGGCTCGTCGTGATCGGAGGAGACGCCGCGGGCATGTCGGCCGCGTCGCAGGCGCGTCGCCGCAAGGGCCCGGACGAGCTCGAGATCGTCGCGATAGAGCGCGGCAACTACACCTCCTTTTCCGCGTGCGGTATCCCCTATTACGTCTCGAACGTAGTCGAGGATTTGGGCGAGCTGGTCGTTCGCACTCCCGAAGAGTTCCGAGCAAAGCGGGCAATCGACGTGCGGATGCGCCACGAGGCCACCGCGATAGACCTCGGAAAGGGCGCGGTCGAGGTGCGCGATCTCGAGTCGGACGAGACGTCGTGGGAGAGCTACGACGAGCTGCTCGTGGCCACCGGCGCACAGCCGCTGCGCCTGGAGCTGGAGGGGTCGGACGCGCGCAAGATCTTCGGCGTGCAGGTATTGGACGACGGCGTCGCGATCGACGAATTCATCGACGCCGAGGATCCGAAGCGCGCGGTCATCGTGGGCGGGGGATACATCGGCCTCGAGATGGCTGAGGCACTGGTGGTCCGGGGACTGGACGTGACGGTCGTCGAGCTCGCGCCGCAACCCATGTCCGCGCTGGACCCGGACATGGGGGAGCTCGTGGCCGACGCCATGCGTGGCCTGGACATCGACCTCCGCACGGCCGCAGAGGTGACCGCGTTCGAGACCTCCGGCGGCGACGTGTCCGGGGTCGTCACCGCGGAAGGGACGCTTCCGGCCGACATCGTGGTCCTCGGCCTCGGCGCACGGCCCAACGTACAGCTCGCGAAGGACGCCGGCATCGAGATCGGGACGAGCGGCGGCATAGCCGTCGACCGGCGGATGCACACCCCGTCCGAGAACGTCTGGGCGGCGGGCGACTGCGCCGAGAAGCTCCATCGCGTGGGCAAGCACCACGTCTCGATCGCGCTCGGAACGCATGCGAACAAGGAGGGCCGGGTCGCCGGGATCAACATCGGCGGCGGTGACGAGACCTTTCCGGGGGTCGTGGGCACCGCGGCGGTGAAGGTGTGCGATCTGGAGTGCGCTCGCACCGGGCTGAAGACGGCGGAGGCCGAGTCACTCGGGTTCGAGGTCGAGAGCGTCGTCGTCGACGCCACGACGCGCGCCGGTTACTTCCCGGGCGCGGCGCCGATCAAGACCAAGTTGGTCGTCGAGCGGTCCTCGGCGCGCCTGCTCGGCGCTCAGATCATCGGCAAGGAGGGCGCGGCGAAGCGGATCGACGTGTTCGCGACCGCGTTGTGGAACGAGATGACCGTCGACGAGATGCTCAACATGGATCTGTCCTACGCCCCTCCGTTCTCGCCCGTGTGGGATCCGGTCTTGATCGCGGCGCGTACGGCATGGAGCAAGATCGAAGCCGTGCGCGCGTGACCGGCTCGCCCGAGGAGCTACTCGATATCGCGGTCGGCGCGGCACGCCGCGCCGGCGAGCTCTTGCTCACCTACTTCGACGGCCCTGCCGCGGGAGTCGTCGCGAAGACCAGCCCGACCGACCTCGTCAGCGACGCGGACCGAGCGGCCGAGAGGCTGTTACTGGACGCGATCCTGGAGAACCGGCCGGACGACGGTGTCCTTGCCGAGGAGGGGGGAGCGCGCGACTCGACGACGGGCGTCACGTGGGTCGTCGACCCGCTCGACGGAACCGTCAACTTCTTGTTCGGGATCCCCGTGTGGTCCGTGAGCATCGCCGTCCAGGACGAACAGGGGACGGTCGTAGGTGTGGTGCACGACCCGTCCCGTGACGAGACCTTTGCGGCGCGGCGGGGAGCCGGCGCCACGCTGAACGGCCGGTCGATCCGCGTCTCCGAGAGCGATGCTCTCGAGACCGCGCTGATCGGCACCGGGTTCTCCTACGAGTCCGACGCGCGCGTCCGACAGGGCGAGGTGCTGCAACGAGTCCTTCCGAACGTGCGCGACATCCGCCGTGCCGGGTCGGCCGCTCTCGATCTCGCGGCCGCCGCATGCGGACGCCTGGACGGTTTCTACGAGGGCTCGATGGAGCCATGGGACAAAGCCGCAGGCGCGCTCCTCGTCGTCGAAGCGGGCGGAATCGTCAGCCAGCTCGATCCTCCGCTCGGTCATCTGTCGGCCGGCGTCGTCGCGGCCGGCCCCGGCTTGCACGCGCAGCTGAGAGATCTCGTCGTCTCGTAGGCTCGGGGCGATGGACATCCTGCATCCTTCGATCACGACCTATCTCGAAGGCCTGGCGTCGGGCGACGACGAGCCGGTGCTCCTCGAGATGGAGAAGCTCGCCGAGGAGAACGGCTTTCCGATCATCGGGAGGCTGTGCGGTCGCATCCTCGAGATCATGGCGCGCGTGGTCGGCGCGCGGCGCATCTTCGAGATGGGATCCGGTTACGGCTACTCGGCGTACTGGTTCGCCCGCGCGACCGGCCCGGACGGCGAGATCCATCTAACCGACATGGACCCGGACAACGAACGCAAGGCATTGGACTTCTTGGGCCGCGCCGGTCTCGCCGGCCCGATCGACTACCACGTGGCGAGCGCCTTCGATGCATTCGACGCGACGACAGGCGAGTTCGACATCGTCTACTGCGACATCGACAAGGGCGATTACCCGGCCGCCTGGGACCGCGCCCGCACGCGCGTCCGCGCCGGAGGGCTCTACATGTGCGACAACATGCTGTGGTCGGGTCGAGTGACGGGGGAGGTCGAGGGCGACGTCCGCGACGGGTGGACCGAGGCGATCGTCGAGGCCAACCGGATGATCGCGTCCGATCCCGAGTGGCGCTCGACGATCGTCCCGATCAGAGACGGCCTGCTGGTCGCGGTCAAGATCTGAGCCGCAGGAAGAGCGCCCTCCGTCCGTGCGTTTGAGACGATGAGACAGAACCCAAGCCTTCCGAAAGGAGCTCGGTGGCTCGCGCCCACCGTCTGACGCCTAGCGAGCAACCCGAACGTCCCGCCCGCCCGGGCACGTTCAGGCGCATCGTCGCGACCTTCCGCCCCTACCGGCGCAAGGTCGGGTTCGTCGCGCTCTTGATCCTCGTCACGTCCGGCCTCGGCCTCATCAACCCCCTGATGATCAAGGAGGCGTTCGAGATCCTCCTCGATCGGACCCAGAGCGAGTCGGACCGGTGGGGCATGCTGCTGATCGTCGTCGGCGTGATGATCGCGACGCCCATCGTCAACGGCCTGCTCGGGTTGTGGCAGACGTACACGAACAACCTCGTCGGTCAACGCGTGATGCGCGACCTCCGGAACTCGCTCTACGCGCATCTGCAGCACATGCCGTTGCGATTCTTCACGTCGACCCGGACCGGCGAGATCCAGTCCCGTCTGTCGAACGACGTCGAGGGCGTGCAGGCCGTGCTCACGGACACCGCGTCGAGCATCCTCGCCAACGTCACGATCGTGATCTCCACGGTGATCGTCATGTTCATCCTCAGCTGGCAGCTCACTGTGTTGTCGCTCGCGATCCTTCCGTTGTTCCTGTGGATGAGCAAGCGCGTTGGAAAGGTGCGCAGAGAGATATCGGGTCGTACGCAGGAATCGCTCGCAGACTTGACCGCGATCATGCAAGAGACCTTGTCGGTGTCGGGGATCCTGCTGTCGAAGGCGTTCGGGAGGCAGGCGTACGAGATCGAGCGCTTCGGCAAGGAGAACGAGCGTCTCTCGAAGCTCGAGGTGCGTCGGAGCATGATCGGCCGCGGGTTCTTCTCGTTGGTGCAGATCTTCTTCTCGATAACGCCGGCGTTCGTCTATCTCGTGGCCGGCTACCTGCTGTTGCGCGCGAACGTCGAGTCGAACCCCGGAGCGCTGGTCGCCACCGTCGCCGCGTTCACGACGCTGCAAAGCCGCTTGTTCTTCCCGATGGGCCAGCTGCTCAACGTCAACGTCGACGTCCAGAGTGCACTGGCGCTGTTCGATCGGATCTTCGAGTACCTCGATCTCGAGCACGACATCGTCGACCGCGACGGCGCGATCGAGCTGCGCCCCGAGGAGACGACAGGCCGCGTCAGGTTGCGAGACGTGTGGTTCCGCTACGACAAGACGCCGCGCGACCCCGTCGGGGAGGGCCGGCTCGGCGGGACGACCGAACTCCAGGGCGAGCGGCTGTGGACGATCCAGGGGATCGACTTTGCGATCGAGCCGGGCCAGCTCGTCGCGTTGGTGGGCCCGTCGGGGGCGGGCAAGACGACTCTCACCTACCTGATCCCTCGTCTGTACGACGTCGAGCGCGGGTCCGTGGAGGTCGACGCGATCGACGTGCGCGACATCCGCCTCGAGTCCCTGGGCGAGATCGTCGGGATGGTCACGCAAGAGACCTATCTATTCAACTCGTCGGTGAAGACGAACCTGCGTTACGGCGACCCCGGCGCGACCGACGAGCAGATCGAGGCCGCCGCGCGCGCCGCGCATATCTACGACCGCATCATGGAGATGCCAGACGGGTTCGACACGATCGTCGGGGAGCGCGGCTACAAGATGTCGGGCGGCGAGAAACAACGTCTCGCGATCGCGCGCGTGATCCTCAAGGACCCGCGCGTCCTCATCCTCGACGAGGCGACGAGCGCGCTCGACACTCACTCGGAGCGGCTGGTTCAGGAGGCGCTTGCTCCTCTCATGTCCGGGCGGACGACGCTGGCGATCGCGCACAGGCTCTCGACGATCCTGGCGGCCGACACGATCCTGTACGTCGACAGGGGGCGCATCCTCGAGCGCGGGTCACATGCGGAGTTGCTCGCGAAGGGCGGGGCGTACGCCGCGCTCTATCACGAGCAGTTCTCCGACGGCCGCGTCGAGAGCAGGTGCGAGGATGGGCTCGTCCTCGCCACGGGTGAGGTCATCAGCTCCAACGTCGAGGAGGCCGTGTGAACCTGAACGGGAAGACCGCGCTCGTCACGGGAGGAGCTTCCGGGCTCGGTCTGGCCACCGTGCGCTCGTTGATAGACGCCGGTGCGCGCGTGGTGATCGTCGATCTCGGTCACACCGACGGCGAGACCGTCGCGAAGGAGCTCGGGGACGGGACGCGCTTCGCCGCAGCCGACGTGACGAGCTCGGACGAGGTCCAGGCAGCGGTGGACCTCGCCGCGGCAGACTTCGAGGGCCTTCACGTCGTCGTGAACTGCGCCGGCGTCGGCTTCCCCGGGCGGGTCCTGACGCGCGACGGAACGCCCAACGACCTCGAGCGCTTCGAGTTCGTCGTACGCGTGAATCTGATCGGGACGTTCAACGTCATCCGCCTGGCTGCCGCGCAGATGGCGTCACAGGAGCCGGATGACGACGAGCGCGGCGTGATCGTCAACACCGCGAGCATCGCCGCGTTCGACGGTCAGATCGGTCAGGCCGCGTACGCCGCGTCGAAGGGCGGCATCGTCGGGCTGACGCTTCCGGTGGCGCGCGATCTGGCGAAGCTCTTGATCCGCTGCGTCTCGATCGCCCCCGGCACGTTCGACACGCCGATGCTTGCCGGACTGCCCGAGGAGGCGCGCACCAAGCTGGCCGAGGGGATCCCGCATCCGCACCGCCTCGGCCGGCCCGAGGAGTTCGCCGCGCTCGTGCGCCACGTCGTCGAGAACCCCATGCTTAACGGGGAGGTCATCCGACTCGACGGCGCCCTGCGCATGCCCCCGAAGTAGGGGTCTCGTTTAGGGCGTCGACTCGGACGTGCACATGGCCCCGCCGCTGCCGGGCCCCATCTGACAGAGCTCCATCGTGTCGAGCACGTTGCCGTCTGCATCGCGCGACGTGACCGTGCCGCCGACCGTCTCGCCGGGCTCGCCCGTCGGGTACACCACCGCATAGTTCACGTCCGTCCCCTCCGGGCCCTCGATGACCTCGGCCTCCACCGCCTCGCCTCCATCGAGCTCCAATCGCAGCGAGGCCACGTCCTTCGAGAGGGCGGCGAAGAACGCGACCGCGTCACCACCCGGGAAGTTCGCCATCGCGAATTGGACCGACTCGTCGTCTGGCACGGCGTCGGAGCACCCCTCCGACGATCCTTTGTCGTCCGCCCAGCGCAGCTCGATGCAGCGCAAGCCGCGCCGGCTGTGCCTCTCGTAGAGCTGCCATGCCTGCCGCCCGTCCTCACCCTCGGCGACCTTTTGCCGGCGGTCGCCGTCCTCGTCGCCCTGCGGCTCCGCCTCCAGGCGGTCGCCTTCGGCAGTGCCGACGTGGCCGTGGGGGTCGGAGATGATGAGCACGGTCGCGTCCCCGCTGTTCAGCTGGATATAGAGCGTCTCCGCATTGGCGGGGGCGGGGATGAGCGCGTAGAGCTTCACGGGGAACGGGAATCCCTCCGGCGCGTCGTACAGCGGCACCTCGGTCTCGCCCTCGAACGTGACCTCTACATCAGAGTTGTCGTCGCCGGATGACGGCTCCTCGGACGGCGATTCCTCGAGCTGCTCCGTGGACGGGTCCTCGCCCTCGTCCTCCTCGGCGGTGTCGTCCTCGGGACCGCCCTCCTCGTACGGGTCGGGCCACGTGACCCAGAGCTTCGTCGTCGCCGCGGGCACCCAACCGAACATTCCTCCCCGCACGTCGTCCACGCCGCGCGCGACGTCGTCCGGGTCTCCGTACGGGGCGCAATGCGGGCGGATGTCGCCCGTGTCGTGCTGCAGATAGGTACACAGGTACCCGTTCTCGTCCTGCTCCGCGCTCAGCCACCACTCGTGACCGTCGTCGGTGTAGCCGTGCGCGACGATCGTGCCCGCCATTGGTTGGGGCGGGGGCGGGGTCTCGTCGCCCGCAGGAGCCACTACGCCCCCGTTCGAGCCCCGCAGGCTCAGCGCGAGGCTCGTGCCGCCCGCGGCGAGCGAGAGCACGGAGACGATCGCGGTCGCGGCGACGGCCAGCCGCCTCGTACGGGCACGCCCCAGCGCGCGGTGGTCGAGCGGGCGCACGTCGGTGATCTCGTCCGCCATCGACTGCAGGAGCGTCTTGATCTCGGGATCGGTCATGTCGTCTCTCCGATCGTTCGTCGCAAGGCTTCGGTTCCTCTGAGCACCAATGACTTGACCGCGCCCACCGAGCAGCCGAGCAGATCGGCCGTCTGGCGTTCCGAGAGGTCCTCGTAGTAGCGAAAGACGACGGCTGCGCGCTGGCGCGGAGGCAGTGCCACCAACGCGTCCCTCAGCACGTGTCGTCCTTCGACGTCGGGCAGCGTCGTCGTCGGGGGCCGTGCGTTCTGCCGCTGGAGATATCCGCGCGCGACGCGTTCGCGCCGCCAGTGGCTCCGAGTCAGGTTGACGACCGCCTTGAACAGATACGCGCGAAAGACCTCCGGCTTCTGGAGGTCGCGGAAGCGACCCGCGACGCGCACGAACGCCTCTTGAGACAAGTCCTCGGCGAGCGCGCGGTCCCCGGTCAGCATGTAGGCCAGGCGCACCGTCGCCGCCGCGTTTGCCTGATACAGCTCGATCAGCCGGGCACGGCCGACCTTCGGAAGGCGAGCCCGCGCGGTGGCGCCGTCATCCATCGCAGTGGTCATGCAAGTCCAGACGCACGTGCGCGCCGGAAGGTCGCGCTACGAGCGAGCGGGCCGTCGCCCAAAGAGGAACCCCCGCGATCGTCTCGACGATCGCGGCGTCGCCTAAAAACGGATCAGGCGGGCTC
>DATBND010000045.1:0-13219 GCA_036554505.1 Actinomycetota bacterium
GAAGCGTCTCTACTCCGTCGACCACACCCCGGACGCGTCGGAATGCAAGAAGGACTTCTGCCTCACCTTCGGGTTCTACCTGAAGGCCGGGGATCTGAATCGCGATGGGGTGCGCGACACCTACGTAGAGCAATCGACGTCGTGGAGCTCGGAGAAGATCAGGTATCTCGTTACGGGCCGAACGGGGCGGCCTTTGCACAAGGGCGCAGGCAAAGCGGTGCCGGTCCTCGGCGCCGTCGACGGGCGTGGCGACGACGTCGGCGTGACACGGAAGCTCTCGGGGAACCGTCTCAGGCTGAGCGTGGCCGACGGCCTGACGCTGTCGAAGCTGTGGAGCGCCACGATCTCGGGCTCGGGGGCGGGCCGCTTCGCGGACTCGTTCACGCCCTACGGCGCCGCGTTCGATCACAACGGTGATCGTTGCGCGGATGTCTTGGCGGGCGTGCGGAACGGAGATGCGTTCACGCTCTTCGTCCTCGACGGTCGCGACGGCTCGCTCGTGTGGAAGCAAGCGATCCAGGGCACGGCGGGGGTCCGGATCTCCTCTCGAGGCGAGGTCCGCTCGACCTGCGTCTGAGCGCTTAGCCCCGGTCGCACTTGGCCTCTGCAACTTTCCTCCCGTTCCTCGTGTCATAAAGGGTGAGATGCGCACCCGTAACCGCGACGCCGAGTTCAGGGACTTCTACACCGTGGAGGCCCCGCGCCTTCGTCGACTGGCCGTGATGCTGACCGGCGACGTCGACCGGGCGTCGGACCTCGCGCAGGACGCGCTCGTGAAGACCTACGTCGCGTGGAGCCGCATCCGCCGCGACGACCCGGCCCCCTATGCTAAGCGCACGCTCGTGAACCTCTGCCGTAACGCGCATCGACGGCGGATGGTCGAGATCCGAAAGGCTCCGCCCGCGCCGCGCGACGTCGTGGATCGCGGCGACAACGTCGAGGAGGCGATGCGCGTCGCCGCGGCACTGTCGGTGTTGTCGCCGGTCAGGCGCGCGGTCGTGCTGTTGCGCTTCTACGAGGACATGAAGGAGGCCGACATCGCCCGCATGCTCGATCGCCCGTTGAACACGGTGAAGTCCGATCTCAAGCGGGCGCTCGAGAAGCTCCGCCCGATGCTGACCGACGACGACGTAAGGGAGTCACGATGAGCGCCGAGGACCGCCTCAGGGACATGATGAGCGCAGCGCGCACCGAGGCCCGCGCAACGGAAGCAGAGTGGGAGGGGTTCGTGCACCGAGCCCGGCGCCCTCTCTACATGCGTCGCGCTGCCGCGGTGATGGGAGCGGCGGCGCTCGTCGCCGTCGGTGCGTTCGCCGCGGTCGCGTTGACCCGCGACGACACGCCCGCAGATCCCGCCCCGCCGGCGGCGTCGGCCACTCCTTCGGACACGAGTCCCAGCCCGGCCCCACCGCCGGAGCCAGAGACCGTCGACGTCCCGGACTTTACGAACGAGGAGTGGTACGTCGCGGGTGAGCTTCTGTCGTGGGGGAATACCATCGCCGGCGGCGAGCTCGAGCAGGACCTCGCCGACGACGATCCCGTCGCACAAAGGGCAGCGCTGTCGCTCCGGAACCTCGTCGGACGTCTTCCCGGCCCGGTTGGGGAGACCGGCGCGACGACGGCGATCCCCGCCGGCACCGAGCTACTCGGCGTGGCGCGCGACGGGTCGGTGTTGGAGGTGGACCTGAGCTCCGAGTTCGAGTCCGGGGGCGGCGGCCTCTCGATGATGTTGCGCGTCGCGCAGGTGGTCTACAACTCCACGCAATTCGAGGGGATCGACGCGGCGCGCATCTTGATCGAGGGTGAGCGAGTCGAGTCGATCGGCGGCGAGGGCCTGGTCGTGTCCGAGCCACTGACCCGCCGGGACTTCCAGGACGTCGCGCCTCCCATCGTCGTCGAGTCGCCGAAGCCGGGCCAGGAGCTCTCCAGCGGCGACGAGGTGTCCGGCTTCGCGAACGTGTTCGAGGCGACCGTCGCGATCCGCGTGGTCGACGCCAAGGACCACGTCCTCTTGGAGACTTTTACGACCGCGACGTGTGGCACGGGTTGCTGGGGTGATTTCGCCGAGGCCCTCGAGCTCGAGGTGAGCAAACGCCAGCCGGGCCAGGTCCATGTCTTCACGCACTCGGCCGAGGACGGCTCGGAGCAGGACATGACGATCGTCCCGGTGACGCTCGTCCCGTGACGCTACGCCGCGATCGTCAAGACGATCGCGGGAGTTCCGACGCTACGCGGGGGTTCCGACGCGTCGCGGGGCTTCCCGCGACGCTACGCCGCGGCTCGCGAAATCATGGCTTACAGCCCGAGCAGCGCGGCCCACGTCTCCTGTCCGACGACGCCGTCGACGGTCAGGCCGTGCGCGGCCTGATACGCGCGCACCGCGGTCTCGGTGCGCGGTCCGAAGCTCAGGTCGATGACGAGCGAGGCCGAGCGTTTCCGTAGCCACTCGTCGAGCTCCAATTGCAGATGTCCGACGAGGGGGCCGTAGGAGCCCCGAGCGATCGTCGGTTTCGCCGCGCCACAACAGGTGATGAAGGCTCCCAACCACGCTCGCCTGTCGCTCTGCTGCACCACACCGTCGGCGCGCCGGTCCAAGGGGACCTCAAAGCGCCGGGTGGCCGCGCCCGTGCGCGGCCCGAACACGCCGTCCTCGGCAAGAAGCCGGGGACTCCTCGGCGGCCCCGGCGCGGCCGCCCACATGTTCAGCATCTTCTGCCACAACACGACCGCCGCCCCCGCGTCGCGGGGCCGGGGGGTGTCCGCGAACGCCGTTTCGGGAAGAGCCCCGAGGATCACCAACCCGACGACCACCCACGCCAGACGTCTCCGCACCGGGCCAGACTAGGACGCCCGGGAGATGCCGGCGCCCGCCCGCCTCTCGGTCGAGGCGGGGGATGACACGTGATCTGTTCAGGTGGTTTCGGCTAGTTCTTCCGGGTTAACGCCGACGTGTCCGAAATGCACCGATCGGTCCATTGTGGGTTCTCCTCCCGATCACGAGGATGAAAGAACACCATTTCGGCCAGCGGGGGGAGCCAAACGATGAGCGGACGTTCGCGCACCACACCTATCCATCGGCGCATACGACTTCGAGTGGCGGTCCGGGCGGCAACTCTCGCGGTTGTCGCTGCGACGCTCGTCCTGGGCGAGCTGGCGGCGGCCAACGCGCGTCCGCATGCCACGCTCATCGAGGCCGGTCCCGGCGGCGGTGGGACCGAGGAGCCCGACCCGTGCCCCGCGAGCGAGGGGGGCGATGGAGGTCAGCAGACGTCCGACTCCGAGCCCGCGTGCGACGGAGGGGCCACGACGAGGATCACGACCGGTTTGGGCCGTGAGCGTCCCTCATCCGAGCTCTCGCCGGGGGCGGGGATCTCCCGCCACGGACGCTATGCCGTGTTCACGGCATGGGATCGCGACTTCGATCCCGCCGACACCAACGGATTCACGGATGTGTTCGTGCACGACCGCGCGACGGGCGCGACGCAAAAGATCTCGACTCCGCCGGCCGCACTGGGTACGCAGGCGAATGGCAGGAGCTACACGCCGTCGATCTCGGCCGACGGGAGGTACGTGGCATTCACGACGGAAGCGACGAATCTCGTTCCCGGCACGCCGTGGTTCGGCGGGATCGTGATGTTCGACCGCGCCACGGGCACGATGAGGCGAGTGGACGCCGCGGTGGGGGGAGCGGTGCCGCACTCGCCCGGTCTGTATCCCTCCGTATCGGAAGACGGTCGCTACGTCGCGTTCTTTTCGTGGGCGGCCAACCTCGACTCCCAGCAGCTTCCCATGTACCCCAATGTCTACGTGCGCGACATGGCGTTGCGGCAGACGAAGCGCGTCTTGCCGCCCTACGCGGACACTCGAGTCTCCTTCGACTCCTGGTATGTGCCGCAAATCTCGGCGGACGGGTCCCACGTCGCCTTTCAGTCGTGGCGCAAGGATCTCGTCGAGGGCGACACCAACGACTACTCCGACATATTCCTTGCTGACGTCGCGACGGGCCACATCAGACGGGTCTCGGTCAAGTCGGGCGGTGATCAGATCGAGGCCGCCTCGGGGGGGCCGTCCGTGTCGGGGGACGGGCGCTACGTCGCGTTCGTCACCTGGGGTGACGCCGATCGTGACCATCCGGGCGCCCGTGGGAGTCAGGTGTACATCCACGACACGGTTGCGAATAAGACCTCGTTGGTCTCGATGAGCTCCGACGAGGAGCCGGCCAACCGCGAGAGCTCGGTGTATTCGTATGGGATGAACGGCGGTCACACGGTCTCCGACGACGGCCGCTACGTCGTCTTCGAATCGCGCTCCAGCAACCTCGTCGAAGGGGACGAAAACGAGCGCGACGACGTCTTCGTGCGCGACGTCGCACGCGGGCGAACGCGGCGGGTGTCGTTCCGCCCCGGCGGCGAGGAGTTCGACGGGGGCACGATGGGCGGCTACTTGGCAGGCGACGGCCGCCACGTGCTCTTCCTGGCGCCCGCGGGAGAGCACGTGACGTGGGACATCAGGCGGCCCGAGTGGTTCGTCGCGGACCGCGGCGCCGATGGCCCGTACTGGGGGCCCGATCCGGATTACTCGGCGCAGGCGACGTTCGTTCCGCAACCGGCGCCACTCCTTCTCGCGCACGGGATAACCGGCAACGCCGGAGACATGGAACAAGCCGCGGCGACCGCGCGCCGGCTCGTGCCCGGACTGCCGACGTTCTCCTCTCCCACCACGACGAACGGAAGCGTGTGGTTGAACGGAGCGATCCTCGCCGGTGACGCGCAGGATCTGCTCGCTCAGAACCCCCAAGCGAGCAACGTGAACGTCATCGCGCACTCGAAGGGCGGCCTCGACTCGCGCGTCGCAATGTGGCAGTACCCCGACCTCTTCGGCGGAGTTGGGATGCTCGCGACGCCGAACGGCGGGTCGTGGATGGCCAACGAGCTTTGCGCGTTGCGCAACAGCGGGCTTCCGTGGTTGCAGGATCGAGGAGGGGATTTCGGTCCTTGCTTCGACGAGAACGACGGCCTGTTCAACTTGCAGACTGGTTACATGAGCTACTTCAACGACATCGTGCGTGACTGGAGCTTCCACGGGCACTGGGTCGCTGCCGGCGATTGCACTGGTCACTACATCGGCATCGGTGTGCCCGCGTCGAAGTGTGATGGCGCGAGCCTGGCCGGGGCTTGCCCGTTCGGCTTCGACATGGCGGTCTGCGTCAACAGCGCTTTCGCGCGCGCGTCCGACCGTTCCGACGGGTATCACACCGCGCTCGACCCGGTCTTTCCTTTCAACCACACCGAGATGCGCACCGAGGCATGCGCAACGGAGCGAGTGATGGCGCCCCTCTACGGAGAGTTCAACCATCTGAACCCCTGGCTGGGCGAATCGGCGACCGGCTGCTTTTTCGGCCCCGTCATCAACGGCCGGTCGAAGGCAAAGGCGTGGTCGAAGGGCGCGCGCCGCACGATGCGAACCGCCCGCGTGTCTGCATCGTCGGCACCGGCGCTGGAGGGGCAGGCCGTGCACGGGTCGCCGGCCGACGTCGGCGCTCCGGCTCGCCTTGCGCTCGATCCCGAGGGAGGCAACGCGCTGAGCGCGCACGTCTACGTCCCGGCCGGGGTTGGCGCGTCGCTGTCCCTGGCCGGCGCACCGGCGTCCGCCACCCTCGAGGTCCAGACGAGCGAGGCCTTCGGCACGAAGCTTCACGTCGCGCGCGTCGACGGCTTGGCGGGCAGTCCCTTCACGCTCGAGGTCGCGGTGGACAAGTCGAGCGTCGTGGGCGCGACGACATGGGTCGACGGCTCGGGGTTCCGTCCATCGGCTCAGGTGACGTCGACCGGCGCCTCGGCGACGATCGAGGTGAAGCTCGCCGGCCTCACCGCGGGCGAGGCCCGTCGCTATAGCGTGACTGCGAGCTACAACGGGCCGAGCGGACGGCAGACGGTCCCCTTGTCGCTCAGAAGAAGGACGAGCCGCACAGATAGCGCGGACGTCTTCGCGGCCGGCGCGGACCTTCCCAGGGGCAGCTACGTCCCCGTGCACGTGAAGATCGACGGCCCTCGTGACAGGTTCCTGATCGCGGAGGCGGTTCTCCCCGACTACAGCGCGCTCCTTCATCCACTGAGCGCCGACACGATGGTGGACACGGATGGCGACGGCACCTCCGACGCGCTGAGACTGAAGTTCCCTGTCACGGCGAGCACCGCGGACGACTACCACCTGTCCGTCGACCTTCGCGCCGCAGACGGGACACACGTCACGAGCGCCGGAGGCGACGCCTCGTCCGTCTCCGGAGAGGGATCGATCAACGTGGACGTGCCCCTCGAGGCGCTGTTCACCGCCCGCGTCGACGGGCCTTATGAGGTGACGAACGCGTTGTTGACCCGCGGCACGGACACGCGGCGCAAAGTCGTAACCGCTGCCACGCTGGGCACGACGCAGCCGTACCGGCTGGCAGACGTGGTGCCGGCCTCGGTCGAGGTGTCGCGTCCGATGCCGTCCCCGACTGATTGGGACGGCGACGGAGCCTTCGACGAGCTTCGATTCGCAGCGACGGCGACGGTGCCTGCGGCGGGAACGTATGCAGTGAAGGCGACGCTCGTCGGACCGAGCGGTGGGACCGTTGGAGTCTTCTCCGAGTTCACGGACCTCGCGCGCGGTGCGAACGCTGTGACAGCGACCTTCCCGGCATCGATGGTCCGGGAGCACGGCTCCGGCAAGTACCAGCTGGTCGGACTGAGCGTCCTCGCGGTCGACGATGCCCGGCTCGCGGGGATCTCGGCCCCCGCCTCGGTGAACGTCGACGTCGGGGAGTGGGCCGGCGCGCCCCCCTCGATCGAGCGGTTGCGAGCACTGTGGGACGGGGCGCGGGCGGACGGCGCGGTGGCCAACCTCGGGCTCTACACGTCCGAGCGCGAGAGCCTCGAGCGGGTCGCCGCCGACCTGGCGGGAGAGCGCTATGAGCTCGCCCGCGGAGGGCTCGTGCGCTTCGTCGACCGCCTGGGGCGGGCCGCTTACGGCGAGGTCGACGGGGCGGCGCGCGACCGCCTGATGAGCTACGCGATGGCGCTTTTCGCGGAGCTGCCGATCACTTAGCCGGCGAGCGGCGCTCCCGGCCCACGGTGGTCCGGCCGGGAGCGCCCTCGCCCTGACCTGCTACGATGCCGTCCGGCGCCTCCCTCGAGGCGGCCGAAACCCGGAAATGGCACTTCCCCCGGAATCGAAGGGAACCTGAAACGCGCATGGCGCTTCTCAAGGAAGAGAAACACGGCATCATCGCCGACAACGCTCGAGGCGAGGGCGACACCGGCTCTCCCGAGGTGCAGATCGCGGTCCTGTCGCGGCGCATCTCCGAGCTGACCGAGCATCTCAAGACCCACGTCAAGGACCACCACTCGCGCCGCGGCCTGCTGCGCATGGTCGGCCGCAGGCGACGTCTACTCGACTACCTGAGGCGCGAGGACATCGAGCGTTATCGCGCGCTAATCGGCAAGCTCGGCTTGCGCCGATAGCGCTAAGCGAAAGGAGTCGACCCAGTCCAATCTCTCTAAAGCAATAGGAGAGGGCCGGCACGTCGGTCGGTTATCAGTCGCAAGCTCGTTTTACGAACAAACTGGCTTACTACTGAGAATCGACCCGGCTGGCGCCTCTCCTTGAGTCATGGCCTAACCGCGCGGACGTTCCGCGCGATCCGAAGGCCTTTTATCTCAAGGAGGAGATCACGTGAAACCAGAGCCACAGTCGTTCGAGGCAAAGATCGGCGACGAGGTAATCAGATTCGAGACCGGCCGCATCGCCGGCCAGGCGGGAGGCGCGGTCATCGCGTCGGTCGGCGAGACCACGGTCATGGCCGCTGCGACGTCGTCGGCACCGCGCGGCGAGGCCGACTTCTTTCCGCTGACCGTGGACGTCGAGGAGCGCATGTACGCGGCCGGCAAGATCCCCGGCGGGTTCTTCCGCCGGGAGGGCCGCGCGTCGGAGAAAGCGATCCTCGCCGCGCGACTCATCGACCGGCCCATCCGTCCGTCGTTCCCCGACGGCTTCCGTCACGAGGTCCACGTCGTCGTGACGGTGCTCGCGGTCGACCACTCGAACCCGATGGACATCCTTGCCGTGAACGCGGCCTCGGCCGCCCTCTCGGTGTCCGACATCCCGTTCGAGGGACCGGTCGGGTGCGTGCGCGTGTCGCACATCGACGGCCAGTGGGTCACGAACCCGACCTACGAGCGCCAGGAGGACGCGACGATCGAGCTCGTCGTCGCCGGTCGGAAGAACGATTCCGGCGAGGTCGACATCATGATGATCGAGGCCGGCGCGTCGGAGACCGTCTTCGAGCTCATCGCGACGGGCGCGCAAGCGCCGAACGAAGAGGTGCTCGCCGACGGGATCGAGTTCTCCAAGGGCCCGATCGCCGAGGTGATCGCGCTGCAGGAGGAGCTCGCGGCTGCCGCGGGCAAGCCGAAGGGAACCTTCGGCGGCCCCGAAACCGACTACCCCTTGTTCGTCGACTACTCCGACGAGATCTACGAGGCGGTTCGCACCGGGACCGAGTCGCAGGTCCACGAGGCGATCCAGATCACGGTCAAGAAAGACCGGCGGGCGAGGCTCTCCGAGATCGAGTCCGAGCTGATCGAGGGACTCGCCGAGCAGTTCCCCGAGGCCGACAAGGAGATAAAGGCCGCGTTCCGCTCGCTGACCAAGAAGCTCGTGCGGCGGCGGATCGTCGACGAGAACGTGCGGCTCGACGGCCGACGTACCGACGAGGTGCGCCCGATCTGGACGCAGGTGGGGGTCCTCCCGCGCGTGCATGGGTCCGCGATCTTCACGCGCGGCGAGACGCAGGCGTTGTCGATCGCGACGCTCGGCATGCAGCGCATGGAGCAGATGATCGACGACCTCTCCCCCGAAGATCGCAAGCGGTACATGCACCATTACAACTTCCCGCCGTATTCGACCGGTGAGGCGGGGTTCATGCGGGGGCCGAAGCGGCGTGAGATCGGGCACGGCGCGCTGTCCGAGAAAGCGTTGCTGCCGGTGATCCCGCCGAAGGACGCGTTCCCCTACACGATCCGCGTCGTGTCGGAGATCCTGTCGTCGAACGGATCGACGTCGATGGCCAGCGTGTGCGGCTCGTCGCTGACGCTGATGGACGCCGGCGTCCCGATGATCGGTGGCAAGCACGTCGGCGGCGTGGCGATGGGGCTCGTGGCGGACGACGGAAAGTTCGTCCCGCTGACGGACATCCTCGGGGACGAGGACGCGTTCGGCGACATGGACTTCAAGGTCGCCGGGACCGAGGACGTCGTCACCGCGCTGCAGCTCGACACGAAGATCTCGGGCGTGCCGGCCGACGTGCTGAGACAGGCGCTCGAGGCTGCGCAGAAGGCGCGCCTTCACATCATCGGCGAGATGAACAACTCGCTGTCGTCGCCGCGGCCGGAGCTCGCCGAACGCGCGCCGCGCGTCATCGCGATGCAGGTGCCGGTGGACAAGATCGGCGAGGTCATCGGCCCCAAGGGCAAGAACATCAACATGGTCACCGCTACGACCGGCGTCGAGGTCGACATCGACGACGACGGCACCATTCGCATCGGCTCCACGGACCAGGAGTCCGCAGAGCGCGCCCAGCGCCTCATCGAGGAGATCGTCAACCCGCGCATGCCCGAGGTCGGCGAGCGCATCGTCGGCACCGCGGTCAAGACCACGACGTTCGGAGCGTTCGTCAACATCGCTCCGGGGCGTGACGGGCTCGTGCACATCTCGAAGCTGGGCGAGGCCCGCATCGAGCGCGTCGAGGACGCGCTGAACGTCGGCGCCCAGATCGAGGTCGAGGTCATCGACATCGACCGGCAGGGTCGCATCAATCTCGTGCCGGTCGCATGGCTCGAGCGCCAGGTCGAGAAGGGCAAGACGATCGAGGAGGCGCGCGCCGCGGCCGCTACTTCGGGCGGAGGCGGCGACAGGCCGCGCCGCGAGGGCGGAGACCGCGGCCGTGACCGTGATCGCGGCAGGGAGCGTGGTCGCGGAGGCGGCGGGCGCGACCGCGACTCGGGCGGCCCCCGCCGGGAACGCGCTCCGCGCCGGGACGAAGCGTGAGCCTCAAGTTCACCCGTACCAAGCTCGACTCGGGGGCGACCGTCGTCACCGAGCAGATGACCGAGGTGCGCTCGGTTTCGGCGGGGTTCTGGTTCGACGTGGGCTCGCGCGACGAGCCCGCCCCGCTCGCAGGCACGTCGCACTTCCTCGAGCACCTTCTCTTCAAAGGCACGCCCACTCGGTCGGCGAAGGACATCGCCGACGCGTTTGACGCAGTCGGCGGAGACGTCAACGCCTTTACCGGCAAGGAATACACGTGCTATTACTCGCGCGTCCTCGACGACGACCTGTCGATGGCGCTCGACGTGCTCACCGACATGATCACGAACTCGCTCATCGACCCCGACGAGCTCGAGTCCGAGCGCAAGGTCATCCTCGAGGAGATAGCGATGCACGAGGACGACCCGGACGAGCTCGTGCACGACCTCTTCTCGAGGGCGATGTGGGACGGGCATCCGCTCGGGCGTCCCGTCCTCGGCTACAACGAGTCGATCGGTGCGGTGACGCGCGATCAGGTCGCGGAGTACTGGCGCGACCGTTACTCGCCCTCCAATCTCGTCGTGGCTGCGGCAGGCAACGTGGACCACGCGCGCCTGGTCGACTTCGTCGACGAGCTGTTCGACGCGACCGGCGGGAGGCGCACGCTCCGATCGGGGCCTTCGCCCAAGCCCGCGACGGGCGTCAACGTCCACAAACGTCCCACCGAGCAGGCACACATCGTGATCGGGACGGAGGGCCTTCCCCGAAGCCACGACGATCGGCATGCGCTCGCGCTGTTGGACACCGTGCTCGGAGGCGGCATGTCGTCGCGTCTCTTCCAGGAGGTGCGCGAAAAGCGCGGCCTCGCGTATGCCGTGTACTCGTACCGCACGATGTTCGCGGAGACGGGCACGTTCGGGGTCTACGCGGGCACGACACCTCAGAACGCCGAGACGGTCATGGACATCGCGTTCTCGGAGGTCGACTCGATCGTGCGTGACGGGTTGTCCGAGACCGAGTTCGAGCGCGCGAAGGGCCATATAAAGGGCTCGCTCGTGCTGTCGTCGGAGGATCCCGGCAGCCGTATGAACCGGCTCGGTCGCCAGCAGCTCACCACCGGCGAGATCCTGTCCATAGACGAGCTGATCGCCAAGTTCGACGCGTTGCAGATCGACGACGTCGCGCGCGTCGCGCGCAACGTGCTCGGTAGTGGTGGTTGGCAGGTGACGGTCGTCGGGCCCTTCGAGCAGGGGGCGTTCGACCGCTACGCGGCCTGATCCGAAGGAGCCCGTCGTGACTACGAAGGTGGGGGTCCTCGGCGCCGCCGGGCGCATGGGATCGACCGTGTGTGGGGCAGTGGAGTCCGACGACGATCTGGAGCTCGTGGCGCGCATCGACGTGGACGAGTCGCTCGACGGGCTCGTCGACGCCGGAGCCGAGGTCGCGGTGGACTTCACGAACCCTTCGAGCGTCAGGGCTAACGTCGAGTTCTGCCTCGAGCACGGAATCCACGCAGTCGTCGGCACGACCGGGCTGAGCGACGACGACCTTTCCGCGTTGTCCGAACGGGCCCGCGGCGCGGCGAACGTGTTCGTAGCACCGAACTTCGCCGTAGGTGCGGTGTTGATGATGCGGTTCGCCGCGGCGGCCGCTCCCTACTTCGACACCGCGGAGATCGTCGAACGGCATCACGAGAAGAAGCTCGACGCGCCTTCGGGGACCGCGCTTCGAACCGCCGCGCTGATGAACGAGGCGCGGGCCCGGGCGTGGGCGTCGGGGGAATCCACGACCGAGACGTTGCCCGGCAGCCGGGGCGGAGACGCATCGGGTGTGCGCATCCACTCGCTGCGGGTACGTGGGTCCGTCGCGCATCAGGACGTCATATTCGGCTCGGCCGGCGAGACCTTGACGATCAGACACGACTCGCTCGACCGGGCGTCGTTCATGCCGGGCGTCCTGCTCGCCGTGAAAAGGGTCGGAGCGCTCGACGGCCTCGTCGTCGGCCTCGAGAACCTGCTCGATCTCTGATCGCGTCGTGACTGAATCCGCCAGTCGGAGTGCGGTCGTCGTTACGACCGCAGTCCTCATGCTGTGCACGGCCTGCTTCGGGTCCGGGACGCGCACGACCGAGACCGGTCGCGGCCTTCCGCAGCTGACCGTTCGTTTCCCGGCGACTGCCGCCCCTACCGCGACCGAGGATTTGGTGCTGTCGATCTCGAATCCCGGGCCCGGCGAGATGGACAGCGTCTTCGTGGCGTTCACGAACGTCGGGGCGCCGGGCTCCGGGCTCGGACAAGAGCTGATCCCGTTCGCGAGCGGAGGCGAGAACCCGGCGATCGCGGGCATCGACCCGCGGCCCGAATCGGTGTCCGAGGATGGCGTGGTCTATCGCTTCCCGGGCCTGGCCGTGGGCGAGTCCACCACGATCACGTTCTCGATCGTGGTCCCGACGGACAGGGGAGTGGCGGCGAGCAGCGTTCAGGTCTACGACGGCAACGAGGTGGACCGAGCGGTGGGGGAACGCGTATCGACCACCGTTCAGGGGTAAGTTGATGACCGAGGAGGAAACCCATGACTAGAGCGCGCTTTGGTGAGCTACTGACGGCGATGGTGACCCCGTTCGACGCGGACGGAGCGGTGGATATCGCCGCGGCTCGACGGCTCGCCGCCTATTTGGTCGCGCATGGCTCCGACGGGCTCGTCGTGTGTGGCACGACCGGCGAGTCGCCGACGCTGTCGCACGACGAGAAGCTGAGCCTGTTCGAGGCCGTGGTCGCCGAGGTCGGCGATCGGGCCAGCGTCATCGCAGGGACGGGGACATACGACACGGCGGAGTCGATAACGCTCACCAAGGAGGCGGGCGAGCGAGGCGTCGACGCCTGCCTCGTGGTCACCCCCTATTACTCGAAGCCGCCGCAGAACGGGCTCGAGGCGCACTTCCTTGCGATCGCCGAGGAGTCGACGGTCCCGTTGATGATCTACGACATCCCCGGCCGCACCGCGCGCCGCGTCGAGCGGCCGACGATGGTGAGGCTTGCCGCGCACGAGCGCGTGGTGGCGGTGAAGGATGCCGTGGGCGACGCGACCGAGACGGCGCGTCTGCGCGCAGAGCTCGATGCCGCAGGCCGCCACGATTTCGAGATCTATTCAGGTG
>DATBND010000047.1:0-3114 GCA_036554505.1 Actinomycetota bacterium
ACTCGGCGCTAGCTGGGACGGGGACGGGACCAATTTCGCCCTCTTCTCCGAGAACGCGACGGGCGTGCAGCTGTGCCTGTTCGACGAGGACGGCATCGAGACGCGCGTACCGCTGACCGAACGACGGGCATTCGTGTGGCACGGCTACGTCCCGGGTGTCGGGCCCGGCCAGCGCTACGGATGGCGCGTCGAGGGCCCCTACGACCCGGAGAACGGTGGGCGCTTCAATCCGAACAAGTTGCTGATCGATCCCTATGCGCGCGCCATCGAGTCCGACGTCGACTGGGGGCCCGAGCTCTTCGGCTACGCGATGGGCGACGACGCCGAGGATCTGTCGTTCTCCGACGCCGACGACGCCGGCCGCGTGCCGAAGTCGATCGTCGTCGACGGGTCCTTCTATTGGGGCGACGATCGGGCCCCGTCGATCCCGTGGCACGACACGGTGATCTACGAGACCCACGTCAAGGGCTTCACGGTCACGCATCCCGGGATCCCCGAAGAGATCAGGGGGACCTACGCCGGGATCGCGCACCCGTCGTCGATCGAGCATCTGCAACTGCTGGGCATCACCGCGATCGAGCTCCTTCCGGTGCACCACTTCATCCACCCGCAGTTCCTGCTCGACAAGGGACTGCGCAACTACTGGGGCTACGACTCGATCGGGTTCTTCGCTCCGTACGCGGGCTACAGCTCCGCGGGGACGCGAGGCGAGCAGGTCACCGAGTTCAAGCAGATGGTGAAGTCCCTGCACGAGGCCGGCATCGAGGTGATCCTCGACGTCGTCTACAACCACACCGCGGAGGGCAGCCACCTGGGACCCACGCTGTCGTTTCGCGGCGCGGACAACTCCTCTTACTACCGGCTGACGGAGCCCGATCGCCGCTACTACATGGACTACACGGGGACGGGCAACTCCCTGAACGCCCGGCATCCACAGACGCTGAAGCTGATCATGGACAGCCTCCGTTACTGGGCGACCGAGATGCACGTCGACGGATTTCGCTTCGACCTCGCCGCCGCGCTCGCGCGCGAGCTCCACGAGGTCGACCGGCTGTCGGCGTTCTTCGACATCATCCACCAGGACCCCGTGCTGTCCGAGATGAAGTTGATCGCCGAGCCGTGGGACGTCGGCGAGGGCGGATACCAGGTCGGCAACTTCCCGCCGTTGTGGTCGGAGTGGAACGGCAAGTTCAGGGACACGGTGCGCGACTTCTGGCGCGGAGAGGACAGCTCGCTCGCCGAGTTCGGGTTCCGCTTCACGGGAAGCTCCGACCTCTATCAGGGGGACGGCCGGAGCCCGGTCGCGAGCATCAACTTCGTCACCGCGCACGACGGCTTCACGCTGACCGACCTCGTCAGCTACAACGACAAGCACAACGAGGCCAACGGCGAGGACAACCGCGACGGTGAGAGCCACAACCGGTCGTGGAACTGCGGCGTCGAGGGTCCGACGGACGACCCGGCGGTGCGGGACCTGCGCGAGCGCCAGCGCCGGAACTTCCTCGCCACGCTCGTGCTGTCCCAGGGCGTGCCGATGATCCTGGGCGGCGACGAGATGGGCCGCAGCCAGGACGGCAACAACAACGTCTACTGCCAGGACAACCCGGTCGCCTGGTACGACTGGAGCGAGGCCGACGAGAACATCGCACTGCTCGGATGGACGCGCCGGCTCATGGACTTCCGGGGACGTCACCCGGTGTTCCGAAGGCGCAAGTGGTTCAAGGGCCGTGCGATCCACGGGGTCGAGGCGACGGATATCGCGTGGTTCAACCCCGACGGCAGCGAGATGACCGCCGAGGACTGGAACCAGGGGTTCGCAAAGTCGGTGGGCGTGTTGCTGAACGGCGACCAGCTCCCCGATCCCGGCCCCCACGGGGAGCAGGTGCACGACGACACGTTCCTCTTGCTCTTCAACGCGCACCACGACTACATGCCGTTCGTCCTTCCTACCGCGGCGTGGGGAGCCGAGTGGGGCGCCGTGATCGACACCGCCGACCCGTTGCTGGAGGACGGCGCGCGCGTCTACAAGGCCGGCGAGGAATGCCGGTTGACGGCCCGCTCGCTGGCCGTCCTTCAGCGAAGGCAGACGTGACCTCCGATCACCGGCCGGTGCGCGCGACGTATCGCGTGCAGCTTCACTCGGGCTTCACGTTCGACGACGCCGCTGCGCTCGCGCCGTATCTGGCGAGGCTGGGGATCAGCCATCTGTATTGCTCGCCCTTCCTGCAGGCGGGCCGCGGGAGCACTCACGGCTACGACGTGCTCGCGCACGACCGCCTGAACGAAGAGCTGGGAGGAGAGGCCGGCTACGACCGCATGTGCGCCGCGCTCGACGCCGCGGGGATCGGCCAGATCGTCGACATCGTGCCAAACCACATGGCGATCTCATCGCGCGAGAACGTGTGGTGGTGGGACGTCCTGAAGGACGGACCGTCGAGCGAGTACGCGTCCTATTTCGACATCGACTGGGACCCGCCCGAGAGCAAGCTCCGGGCGACGATCCTGATGCCGATCCTCGGCGACCACTACGGACGCGTGCTCGAGCGCGGCGAGATACGCGTCGATGCGTCCGGCGACGATCCCGTCGTTCGCTACTTCGACCACGTCGCGCCGCTCTCGCCCGCGTCCGTCGAAAAGTTCCTGGGCGACGACGTGTGGTCGGGGGCCGCGGGCGTGAACGGCGACGTCGACCAGCTCCACGACCTGCTCGAGGCCCAGAACTACCGCTTGTCGTTCTGGCGCACCGCGATGCGCGAGCTCGACTACAGACGGTTCTTCGACATCAACACGCTCGTCGCGCTTCGCCAGGAGGATCCGGCCGTGTTCGACGCGACCCACGCGCTGGTGCTCGAGCTCGTGCGGACCGGGCGGCTGGACGGCGTGAGGGTCGACCACATCGACGGCCTCCGGGACCCGGCTGGATACCTGGCACGGCTGCGAGTCGCGATAGGCGACGCCTACCTCGTGGTCGAGAAGATCCTCGAGCCCGGCGAGGCGATCCCGCCGGCGTGGCCGGTCGAGGGGACGACCGGATACGACTTCCTGAACCACGCCGCGGGCCTGTTCGTGGACGCGTCCTCGGAGCGCGCGCTCTCGCGTGCGTATCGCGAGTTC
>DATBND010000100.1:0-8793 GCA_036554505.1 Actinomycetota bacterium
CGGGAAGATGAAGTCGGCGAACTGCATCTCGGCGATCGGAAGCATGCCGTCGAGCGCAAGGCCGATCGACACCCCGGCGATCAAGCACTCGTCGAGCGGCGTGTCGATGACGCGCTCGGGACCGAACTCGTCGAGGAAACCCATCGTGACGCGGAAGACTCCCCCGCGCGCCCCGACGTCTTCGCCGAGCACGATGGTCCGGTCGTGGCGCTTCATCTCGTCTTGGAGGGTGTCGTGAATCGTCTGAACGACGTTCTTCTCGGTCATCACTCGACCTCCATGTCCGCGTAGACGTTCTTGGTCGCGGTCGACGGGTCCGGGAAGTCGGCCGCGTCCGCGTCCTTGGCCCCCTGCGCGACCTCCTCCTTGGTCTTCTCGTGCATCTCCTTGATCGCGGCCTCGTCGATCACCTCGATCGACTGGAGGTACTTCTCGAAGCGCGGGATCGGATCTTTCTTGCGCCACTCGTCGACCTCTTCCTTCGGCCGGTACGTGCGGTCGTCGTCGTCGGAGGTGTGGGAGTAGTAGCGATAGGTGCGGAGCTCGATGAGCGTCGGGCCCTCGCCCGCGCGCGCCTTGTCGACCGCGTTCTTCGTGAGCCGGTAGGACTCGAGCACGTCGTTGCCGTCGCCCTGCACACCCTCGAACCCGTAGCCGGCGCCGCGTCCTGCGACGCTGCCGGCGACCTGCATCGACTCGTGAACGGAGATCGCGTACTGGTTGTTCTCGCACACGAACACGAGGGGGAGCTTGTGGATGCCGGCGAAGTTCATCGCGCCGTGCCAGTCGCCCTCGGAGGTACCGCCCTCGCCGAACCACGTCCCGACGACCGCGTCCTCGCGCTTGATCTTCTTCGAGAGCGCGATGCCGGCCGCATGCAACACCTGCGTCGCGATCGGAGACGAGCCCGTGATGATGTTGCGATCGCGCGCCCCCCAGTGGGCGGGCATCTGGCGACCGCCGGACGAGGGGTCGTCCTTCTTGCCGAACAGCCCGAGGAAGACGTCCTTCGGAGTGAAACCGGCGACGAGGACGAGCGCCATGTCCCGGTAGTAAGGGCAAAAGACGTCCTTCCCGCGCTCGAACGCCCACCCCGACCCGACCTGCGCGCCCTCGTGTCCCGACACGGGCACGACGAACGGCGCCTTGCCCTGCCGGTTGAGACCCCACTGACGCTCGTCGCAATAGCGCGCCAGCAGCATGAAGCGGTGCATCTCGAGCAGGTCTTCTTCCTTCAGTCCCAGCTCGGTGTGCTTGTCCTTGCCCTTCGCCATCTGACGCCTCTCCTCCTCGAGAATCGCTGTCAGTCCTGTGCCCATTGCGTGAGCGTCTCGCCCGCGCCACCAAGTGACTCCATTCCGGGAACCCGCAGCCCCGACGGATGAGTCCACGCCAGGGCCCGGCCGAAGACGTCGGCCAAATGATTCGACGCGAGGGTCGCAACCTCCTTGACGGAGTGGATCCGTCCGGTCTCCGCGGCTATCGAGGTGACCCACCGATCCTGGATGCCGCACGGGACGATCCCGCCGAACATCTCGAGGTCGGTCGTCACGTTGAACGCAAACCCGTGCATCGTTATCCCGCGCGTGATCTTCACCCCGATCGCCCCGATCTTGTTGTTGCCGACCCATACGCCGGTGTGATCCGGGTCGCGCCTCGCCTCGACGCCGAGATCGGCGGCCGTGTTGATGAGGACGTCCTCGAGGCGCCGCAAGTACTTGACGACGTCGTAACGCTCGACGAGGGCGAGGATCGGGTAGCCGACGAGCTGGCCGGGCCCGTGGTACGTGGCGCGGCCCCCGCGGTCGACCTTGAACAACGCGATCCCCCGCGCGGCTCGTTGCGCGTCGCCGTACACGAGGTCCTCCTCGAGAGCGCGCCGTCCGAGCGTGTAGGTCGGCGGATGCTCGAGCAGCATGAGCGAGTCGCCGCAATCGCCGTCGAGTCGCGCGAGAAAGAGCTCGCGCTGCCACGCCCACGCGGCCGGATAGTCGACCCGGCCGAGCCAGGAGGCGGTGAGGACTCCGTCGCGGCTCATAAGTAGGGGGCCAGCTCCGAGGAGAAGTCGGTCGTCTCGATCCTCTTGCGCAGGGCAGCCAGGAACTTCGCCGCCTCCGCGCCGTCGATGACGCGGTGGTCCCACGACATCGGCAGGAAGCCCATGCTCCGGATCGCGAGCGCGTCGTCGTCGGTCACGACGACGCGTTTCTCGATCGCCTCGAAGGCGAGGATTGCGGCCTGACCCTTGGGGATGATCGGCACCGACATGATCGAGCCGAACGGCCCCGGGTTCGTGATCGTGAACGTGCCACCCACGAGGTCGTCCGGCGACAGCTTCTTGGAGCGAGCGCGCGTCGCGACGTCGTTGATCGCCCGGGCGAGCCCGACGATGTTCTTCTCGTCTGCGGCCTTCACCACCGGGACGATGAGACCGCCGCCCTCGAGTGCGACGGCGATGCCCAGGTTCACGTAACGCTTTACGCGGTTCGCCTGGTTCTCCTCGTCGAAGCTCGAGTTGACCTCGGGCATCTCCAGCAGCGTCTCGCACACGGCCTTCGCGAGGAACGGCATGTAGGTGAGGCTGAACCCCTCTTTCTTCTTGAAGGACTCCTTGGCCCTTCCTCGCAGTCCGACGACGTCCGTCCAGTCCGCCTCGACCGCGTTCCATGCACGGGCGGTCTCGAGGTGCGACGCCACCATGTGCTCGGCGGTGCGGCGCCGGATGTTCGTCCACGGGACGAGCTCCTCGCGCTCGCCGCCGGAAGCGGGCCGCTCCTCTGCCGGGGCGCGCTCGGGCTCGCGCTCGGGAGCGCGTTCCGGAGCTTCCTCGGCCGACGCGGCGGGACGCGCCTGCGGCTTGGCCTTGCGCGTCTCGACGAACTTCAGCACGTCTTGCTTGCGGATTCGCCCGCCGGTCCCGGTGCCCTCGATGTCGTCGAGGCTGACGTCGTTCTCGTCGGCGAGGCGGCGCACGAGCGGCGAGATGATTCCGCGCTTGGACGTGTCGCCCCGGCCGTCGGCGGCGGCGGCTTGCTCCGCCGCGGCCTTCTTCGAGTCCTCGTCGTCCTCCCGCTTTACCTCGCGCCCCACGCTTGCCGCCGGCGCGCTCTCCTCTTCTTCTTTGCCTGAAGCGGCCGTGTCCTCGGCCCCCTGGTCGCCGGCCTCGCCCTCGGCCTGGCGCTCCTGCGCCTGCGCCTCGGCCGCGTCGCCCGCGTCGCCGGCCTGCGCGGCGGGCTGCTTCGCGTCGGCACCGGACTCGTCGGCCTCCTCAGCCTTGGCTTCGGCGGGCTCGGACTCGTCCCCACTGCCGGACGATGCGTCCGCGCTGCCCTCGCCGATCAACGCGAGAGGCGTGCCGACAGACACGGTCTCGCCCTCCTGGACGAGGATCTTCTGGATCGTGCCGGCTGCGGACGACGGGACCTCGGAGTCGACCTTGTCGGTCGAGATCTCGACGAGGAGCTCGTCCTCCTCGATGGTGTCGCCCTCGCTCTTGAGCCACTTCGTGATCGTTCCCTCGACGACCGTCTCGCCGAGTTGCGGCATCTTGACCTCGGTGGCCATCCGGCAGACCCTCCCCTTTGAGAAACCCCCAGGCGGTTGTTGCGGTTCTTAAGGATCCGCGTGCACCGAGCGCTGCCTGCGACGACGGACCGTCACCAGAGTAACCGCGGGGGTCGGAGGCCGCGCCCCAGCGCGCCTAGCGTCCCGGGCGGTCCTTCAGGCGGTAGACGAACTGCAGGCCCGACCAGTCGGCGTCGATCGCGCAGCTTTTGTTGTCGACGAGGCCCTCGTCGAGGCCGATCTGCTGCGCGAGCTCGAAGGTGAGGTCCGAGGGGATCTTCGAGCTCTTCTTCGGGTGCCCGACCCACAGCCGGCCGGCCGGGTCGATCTCGCCCTTCAGCTTCGCGAAGCGCGTCCGCAGCTCGTCGGCGCGCTGGGCGAACACCACGATCACGTCGAGGGGGCCGCGCGCCTGTTTCTTGACCTTCACGCCGTCCGGGAGGGGGCCGAGGGTGTCGACGAAGCCCTTCGGGGCACGCACGAACGCGACGCGCGCACCCTCCTTGATCCCGAGCTTCTTGTAGAGCGGGGTGCCGGAGTAGTCCTTCTCTGGCATCCGAGCGCTACTCGCTATCAGCCGTGGAGCGGCTTGCCGGCGAGCTCGAGGAACGTCTCGCCCACGGCCTCCGACAGCGTGGGGTGCGCGTGCATGAGCTCGGCGAGCTCGGCGGGATAGGCCTCCCACGACGTCACGAGTTGCGCCTCGGTGATGAGGTCTGATGCGCGCGAACCGACGATGTGGACGCCGACGACGGCCCCGTCCTTCTCCGCCACGGTCTTTACGAAGCCCTGGCCACCGCCGAGCATCAACGCGCGTGCGTTTGCCTGGAACGGATAGCGCTTGGTCACGACGTCGAGGCCCATCTCCTCGGCCTTCTGCTGAGTCAGGCCGACGGCGGCGACCTCGGGCTGGCAATAGATGATGTGCGGGACGTTCTTGTAGTCGACCGCCGCGGGGTCCTCGCCGGCGATGCGCTCGGCGACCTTCATGCCCTCGATGAACGCCACGTGCGCGAGCTGCGGGTGAGGCCAGTCCGCGTCGGGGATCGTGATCGCGTCGCCGATCGCGTAGACGCCGTCGGCGCTCGTCTTGAAATTCTGGTCGGTGACGATGAAGCCCCGGTCGAGCTTTACGCCGGCCTCCTCGAAGCCCATGTCGTCCGTGCGCGGCGCGCGCCCGATCGCGACGAACATGCGCTCGGCCGTGAGCGTCTCCTTCTTGCCGTCCTTCTCGATCTCGACCTCGACGCCGGTACCGGTCGTCCTCGCGCCACTTACCGAGACGCCAAGATGGAACTTGATCCCGCGTTTCTGCAAGAGCTTCGCCAACGTGTCGGAGATGTCCGCGTCCTCGGCCGGCGCGATCTTCGGGAGCATCTCGACGACGTCGACCTTTGCGCCGAAGGACCGGTACACGCTCGCGAACTCGAGCCCGATGTAGTTGCCGCCGACGATCACGACCGACTCGGGCACGTCCTCGGCCACGAGGCCGTGGTTCGAGTTGTGCACCTTGCCGCCGTCCGCCTTGATGAAGGGAAGGTCGCGCGGGTATGAGCCGGGTGCGAGGACGACGCCCTTGGTCGCTGTAAGCGTGCGCTCGCCGTCCTTCATCGATACCACGACGGTCTTGTTGTCCTGCAGACGGCCGTCGCCCTCGACGAGCTCGATCTTCTTTCGCTTGACGAGCCCGGACAGCCCCTTGTACATGCGCCCGACGACGGACTCCTTGAACTCGAGGACCTTGCTCCAGTCGACCTCGGGCTCCTGCACGGTGATGCCGAAGCCGCCTGCGTCCTTTATCTCGTCGAGGAAGTCCGCCGCGTGCAACAACGCCTTCGTCGGGATGCACCCGCGGTGAAGGCACGTGCCGCCGACCTTGTCCTTCTCCACCATCGCGACGGAGAGCCCGAGCGCAATGGCCCTGAACGCGGCCGAATAACCTGCGTTCCCACCACCCAGGATCACGAGGTCGAAAGAGCTCGATCCTTCTGCCACGACGGTCCTCCATGCTCGGTAATCGAGAGAAATCCCAAGATACACTCGGCTTTCCTGGCGCCTCACCGCTTCTCTCGGAGGTTGGACATGACCAAAGAAGAGATGATCCGGCTGCTCAACGGAGACATGCAGCACGAGATCAAAGCGGCGCTCACGTACCTCCACCAGCACGCGACCGCGACGGGCTTTCAGGGTGAGCAGCTGCGCGCGTTCCTCGCACCGGAGATCCCGGGCGAGCTCCAGCACGCGATCTTCCTGGCCGACAAGATCGTGGGCCTCGGCGGGACGCCGGACGTAACCGCACCTGCGATCGAGACCCACGACGACGTCTCGTCGATGCTCAAGCACGACCTCGAGCTCGAGGAGGAGGCCGTCGCCAACTACAAGCTGCGCGCCGAGCAGGCCGACGAGCTCGGCGACGTGGGCCTCAAGGTGCGGCTCGAGGAGCTCGCCGCCGAGGAGGCCGACCACCGCGAGGCGATCGACCGCTTCCTGCGAGGGCTGGGGAGCTGACGCAGTGAGAGGTGATCGCGTCGAGGTCGTGGTCGACGTCGGCGACGGCACCAAGACCTACGACATCGTCGCGACGAAGGCCGGCCGGCGCGTCGAGGTGTCGAACGTGCGGGGGACGTTCGAGGTATCGGAGGTCACGCGCACGGGCGTGGTCGTGCGCAGCGGCCGGTTCATGGCCGCGCGCGTGGTGGCGCTGATCGAGCACCCGGCCGAGGACGACGAGCCGAAGTCGCGCGCCAAGCGCAACCGCAACCAGGCGTCGCTCCTCTAGCTCGCCCGTTCTTTGTGCGCCAATGGTCGTATAGCGACCGCAGACGCGAAAGAACGCTTGACGGCTTAGCGTGCGGCTCCGCAGTGCTTGCAGTACGGCGACGACGGCGCGATCAGTCCCCCGCACTCCGCGCATTGCGCGGGCGCGACGGCCCCCGACGAGAACTTCCGCACCACGGCGACGCCGATCGTGGCGATGCCGAGCGCTAGAGCGAGCAGCAGCATCGTCGTGGTGTCGAAGCCCCATTGCAACCCGCCCACGATGATCGCGGCGATCCCGGCCGCGAAAAGCAGCCCGACGTATTTCGTCACGTAAGCCTCGCTCGCAACCATTCGTCGACCTGGTCCACGACCTCGGGGAGCTGCCGGAGCTGGTGACCGGCCCCCTCGATGATCCGGACCTCGGCCCGGTCGGACAGGTCGCCGAGCCGCTGACCGTGGTCCACCGGCACGACGTCGTCCTCGGTCCCGTGCACCACGAGTACGGGAACGCGCACGGACTTGATCGCGCGCTCCGGAACGACAGTGTCGAACTCCTCCGCCCACGCCGTCGGATCGGCGAGCACGTCGGGGTGAAGCGCCATGCCTGCCTCCTGGGTGATGCGCTGGACGCCAGCTTGCGGGACGGACGCGAAAGAGACCCATGCCGCGGGACTGGCGAGTAACACGAGGGCGTCGACCGGCGCGCCACGGGCCGTGGCCTCGACCGACACCGCACCGCCCGCGGAGACGCCTACGAGCGCCAGACGACCCCCGTGCGCGCCCGGCAATGCGCGCGCGGCATCGACGATCGCGCGCACGTCCCTGACCCACCCCTCTATCGAGAAGTAGCCGGGTGACTTCCGCACTGCGCGCATGTCGGCCCACACCGCCGCCCATCCGCGTCCCGCGAAGTCGCGCGCAAGCCCCGGATACCCGATGTCGTTCGGGTCCGGAGGATTGATCGACGGGAGACCATGCAACAGCACGACGGTTCCGATCGGGTCTGCCGGGACGCATGCGCCGCCGGCGAGCCGGACGCCGTCGCACAGAACCGCCAGCGGCTCCTCGGATATCCCCGGCTCGGCGTCCATATCTCTTTGTGCCTTTCGACTGAGGGACTTTGCACGGCCTACGCTCTCACAATGGAAGCACGAGGCGACAGGGCCCAGCGCACCGCTCTGGTCGCGCTTGCGACGACAGTCGTCCTTACGGCCGCGAAGCTGGTCGTGTGGGGAGCGACGGGGAGCCTGACGATCCTCTCGCAGGCCCTCGACTCGGCGGTCGACATCGTCGTGTTGTCTCTCGTCGCGTTCGCGGTCCGGTTCGCGCGAAAGCCTGCCGACCGGACCCACCAATACGGACATGCAAAGGCCGAGAACCTCGTCGCCCTCGGGCAGATGATCGTCCTAGGTGTGTTCGTCGTGGTCGTGGGCGCCGAGGCGATCGGTCGCCTGGCGAGTGGAGGCGGCGAAGCGCATGCTCCGGGTTACGCGATCGCCGTCATCGCGCTGTCGTTGGCGGTGGACCTCGTGCGCGCCCGGATGCTCATCAGGACGGGACGCGCCGAAGGGTCGGCCGCGCTCAGCGCAGGGGCTTTGAACGTGATCGCCGACTCGGCCTCGGCGGTCGTCGCGTTGATCAGCCTCGGCTTGGTGCGGGCCGGCTTCGACGACGCCGACCCGATCGGGAGCCTCGTCGTGGGGCTGGCGGTGACGGTCGCGGCAGTGCGGGCCGGAAAGAGGTCGGTCGACGTCCTGATGGACCGCGCCCCGCAAGCACAGGTGGCCGCGATCGAGGCTGCCGCTTCCGCGGCGGCGGGCGTCGCCGAGACCCGTCGAGTTCGGGTGCGCGGAGACGAGCGGCAGTTCTTCGCCGACGTGACTATCGCGGCGCGCCGCACGGACTCACTCGAGCGAGCGCACGACATCGCCGAGCGTGTGGAGCAGGAGATCGCGAGAGCCGTGCCGGGCACCGACGTCGTCGTGCACGTCGAGCCGGTTCACGACACGAGTGGGCTCGTCGAACGCGTGCGCGCGGCGGCAAGCCGTGCCGACGGAGTGCACGAGATCCACAACGTGAACGTGCACTCCTTCAGTGAGGGTGGACGCGACGCATTGCACGCCACCCTTCACGCCAAGGTCGAGAGCGGGCTCTCGCTCGGCGAGGCGCACGACCTCTCGGATCGCATCGAGGAGTCGGTGCGCGGCGAGCTCGGCGAGGACGTGCGCGTCGACACCCACATCGAGCCGCTGGAGACCACGACCGCCGCAAAGGACGTCACCGCAGACCGGCCGGAGCTCGTGGCGACGATCCGGAGGCTCGCGCTGGAAGAGGCCGACGTGAAGGACTGCCACGAGGTGGTGCTCACGTCCTCGGGCGAGCAGCTGGCCGTCGTCGCGCACGTCGGGGGCCGCGGCGATCTCGCCCTCGCGCGCATGCACGAGGCGTCGGAGCGAATCGAGCACGCGA
>DATBND010000126.1:0-12593 GCA_036554505.1 Actinomycetota bacterium
ATGGCCTCGCGCTCCCCCGCCCTGCTTCGGATCTTCCGTTCCGCCACCACTCGTCTGAAATGCGAATGGGCGACGTTGATCCCGACTCGGTGGACCCACGCGCGGGGGGATTGCATCCGCGCGACCTTGTGCCAGTGCAGACACAAGCGTGCGAGTGCTTCCTGAGCGAACTCCTCGGCGAGCGCCCGATCGCCGCAATAGAGGCTCAGAGCGCCGATCAGACGGGGGTACTCCTGCTCGCAGAGATCGGCGAGCGCGCGGGGCTCGGGGGAAGTGGTGGCCGGCTCGGTCATGCGCACAAGACGCCGTGGAGGTCCGCCGGGTTGCACTCTGTCGGCCCCTTTTTCGCTCTCTCTCTGCTACGCCCCCTCGACGAGCGGCGGTTCGGCCCGTCCGGCGGCCGCCTCGTCGGCGGCGAAGTTGGCCTCGCCGATCGAGAATTTGTGCTCGTAGAAGGCTCGGCCGATGATCACGCCGGCGATGCCCTCGGGCCGCATGCGAGCGACTCTGCGGAGGTCCTCGAGAGAGGCGACGCCGCCCGACGCGACGATCGGGAGGTTCGTGACCTCGGCCAGCTGGCCCAGGCCGTCGAGATCGGGGCCCGTCATCGTGCCGTCCCGATTGACGTCGGTGTAGACGAACGATGCGACCCCGGCGTTCTCGAACGCGCGGACCGCGTCGAGCAACGGCATGCCGGTGCCGACCGTCCATCCGTGCGACGCGAGCTCTCCCTTGCGCGCGTCGAGGGAGACCGCGATCCGCTCGCCGTAGCGCGCGCACGCCAGAGCCATGGCCTCGGGATCCTCCATGGCGAACGTCCCGAGGACGGCGCGGTTCGCACCGGCGGCGAGCAGCTCCTCGACGTCCTCGAGTGTGCGAATCCCGCCCCCGGCCTGGACCGGGCAGGACGCTCGCCTGACCGCTTCGAGCACGAGCTCTCTGTTCGCAGGGATGCCGGAGCGCGCGCCGTCGAGGTCGACGATGTGCAACCAACGCGCGCCGGCGGACGACAACCCGATGGCGACCTTCACGGGGTCGTCTGAGTACACGGTCTCGGTGCCGAAGCGTCCCTGCAACAGGCGGACGCAGCGCCCGTCGGAGATGTCGACGGCAGGAAACACCGTGAAGCTCAACGACCCTCCTCGTTGGTCAGCCACGCCCGCAGCATGTCGATGCCCGCTCGCCCACTCTTCTCGGGGTGAAATTGGACGCCAAGTATGGGACCTGATTCGATACGCGCCGCCCAACGTCCTCCGTGCTCGGCCCAACCCGTCACGATCGACTCGTCGGACGTCTCGACGGCATAGGAATGGTCGAAGTAGAAGTGCTCCCCCCCGACGGTGTTCCACCCGATGTGAGGCACACGGACTCCGCCGTTCAACCGCCGGACGCGGCCGGGCAGCAGCCCCAGCCCCTCGACGGGGCCGCGCTCGTCGCTGCTCTCGAACAACACCTGCATGCCGAGGCAGATACCGAGATAGGGACGTCCCGATTCGATCCAAGCCGCGATGTAGCCGTCGAGCGCGCTGTGGCGCAGGTTGGTCACACACCGGCCGAAAATGCCCTGGCCGGGAACGCACAGCGCGTCGCACTCCTCTATGACGGCAGCATCGTCGGTGACGTCGGCGCGCGCTCCGGCCGCCTCGAGCGCCTTTTGCACACTGCGCAGGTTCCCCATCCCGTGGTCCAGAACGGCGACCCTCACAACACTCCTTTTGTGGAGGGGATCGTGTCGGGCGAGCGCGGGTCGAGCGCCACCGCGTCACCGAGAGCGCGCGCCAGCGACTTGAATATCGCCTCGACCGCGTGATGCGCATTGCGACCCGCCAGCAGCCGTACGTGCAGAGTGATCCCCCCGCTCCGGGCGAAGGCGTGGAGGAATTCCTCGGTCAGGGCGGTGTCGTACTGACCGATCAGCTCCGCCTCGAACGTGGCGTCGTACACGAGCAGAGGCCTGCCCGAGAGATCGAGCGCAACCTGCGCGAGGGCCTCCTCCATCGGCACGAGGGCGTCGCCGTACCGCCGGATGCCCTTCTTGTCGCCCAAAGCCTCCGTGAGCGCTTCGCCCAGCGCGATTCCGACGTCCTCCACGGTGTGGTGCGCGTCGATCTCGAGGTCGCCCTCCGCGGCCACCGCGAGCCCGACCCGGCCGTGGCGGCCGAGCTGGTCGAGCATGTGGTCGAAGAACGGGACGCCCGTCGCGGCGGAGACCGAGCCACCGCCGAGATCGAGCGCGACCGACACCTTCGTCTCGGAAGTCTCGCGCGCCACGCGTGCCCGGCGGTCAGCCATCGAGCACCTCTTTCATCGCTCCGAGGAACGCGTCCGTCTCCTCCGGAAGCCCCGCGGTCACGCGCAGGCATCCTTCGAGGCCAGGAGCGTCCGCGTAGCTGCGGACGAGGACCCCGCGGTCGAGCAAGGCCTGCCAGATCGTCTGCGGGTCCTCGACCTTGAACAAGACGAAGTTCGCGTCGGAAGGGAACGTCATGACGCCCGTCGCCTCGAGCTCGCGAACGATCCGGTCTCGCTCGCGCGCGATCGCCGACACGAGGGCGAGCGTCTCCGATGAGTGGCGCAGCGCGGCGCGCCCGATGATCTGCGTGATCGCGGACAGGTGGTACGGAAGTCGCACGCGCGCCATCGCGGCGACGATCTCCGGCGCTGCCATCATGTAGCCGATCCGTACGCCGGCAAGCCTCCACGCCTTGGAGAACGTCTTCATGACGACGAGACGCGGCTCGCTCGCGAGAAGCGGCATGACGCTGGTGCCCGGGTCGGCGAACTCCCCGTAGGCCTCGTCTACGAGGACGATCCCCGGGGCATGCTCGAGCAGCGCCCGCACCGCCTCGAGCGGCTCGCAGTTGCCGGTGGGGTTGTTGGGCGAGCACACGATGACGACGTCCGGCTGCTCCCGGTCGATCGTCGCCACGGCATCGTCGACGTCGATCGCGAAGACGTCGTCGCGCGGCATCTGCAACACGCGTGTGGCCGCGATCTTCGGGATGAGGCTGTGGAGCGAGTACGTGGGCTCGAAGGTGAGGGCGCTGCGCCCGGCCCCCCCAAACGCGAGAAAGAGGTGCAGGAGGACCTCGTTGGAGCCGTTCGCGACCCACAGTCCGTCGGCCGGCCACGACACATGCGCAGAGATCGCGGCGTGCAGATCGGAGGCGTCCCGGTTCGGGTAACGGTTGAGGGCGACGTCCTTGATCTCGCCGGCGACCTCGTCAACCAGCCGTTGCGGCGGCGCATAGGGAGACTCGTTCGTGTTCATCCGGTAGCGCGCGGGCCGTTGCGGAGAGACGTACGGCGCGACCCCGTCGAGGTCGGGCCGAATGGTGATTGGAGACTCGCCGGCCATCGCTCTCAAAGCGTGCGCCCGAGGCGCGCCCGGACCGCACGCGCGTGCGCCTCGAGTCCCTCGGCTTGGGCCAGCGCGTCGACGTGCGGCGCAAGCCTCGTCAGCGCGGTCTGCTCCAGCGACGAGACGTAGATCGTCTTAACGAAGTCGCGCGTCGTCAGGCCGGCCGACCACCGCGCCGTACCACCTGCGGGGAGGACATGATTGGTCCCGGCGACGTAGTCGCCGGCAGAGACCGGTGAGAACGCGCCCACGAACACGGCCCCCGCGTTGCGCACGTCCTCCAGTGCCGCCATCGCGCCGGCGAACAGCAACTCCAGGTGCTCGGGAGCGAACGCGTTCGAGGTCTCCATCGCCTGCTTGACGTCTCGCACCAGGACGGCGCGGCCGCCCTCTATCAGCGCGTTCTCGACGTCGTCGGGACGTTCGTGACGCGCGACCGCGATCTCGAGCTGGGCATTGACGCGGTCGATGAGCTCCGGTGCCCACGTGATCAACACGTGCGAACCGAGGGGGCCGTGCTCGGCCTGGGCGACGAGGTCCGCCGCGACCACGGCCGCGTCGGCGGTCTCGTCGGCGACTATCGCTATCTCGGTCGGCCCGGCCTCCGAGTCGATCCCGACCCACCCCTGGACCAGGCGCTTCGCCCGCGTCACGTACGCGTTGCCCGGTCCGACGATCTTCTCCACCGGACGGACCGTCGCGGTCCCGTACGCGAGAGCGGCGATCGCCTGGGCGCCACCCATCCGATAGACCTCGGTGACCCCGAGCACGTCGCACGCCGCCAGCACCGCCTCGGACATCTCGCCGTTGCGGCCGGGCGGCGAGCACACGCAGATCCCCTCCACCCCTGCGACCTGGGCGGGGACGACCGCCATCACGACGCTCGACGGATAGGCCGCCCGGCCCCCGGGCACGTACGCGCCCACGCGCCGCAGCGGCCGGACGAGCTCGCCGGTCGCCTCGTCCACCGACGGCTCGAGCCAGGTATCGATTCGCTGGCGCTCGCACGTCCGGCGCAACCGCTCGGCCATCACCTCGAGCGCGTCGATGAGCTCTGGGCGCACGAGCTTGCGCGCGTTCGAGATGGTCATCCGGTCGACCGCGATGTCGTCGGGCGCGAGGCGGACGCCGTCGAAACGCTCCGTGTACTCGAGCAGCGCCGCATCTCCGCGCAGGCGCACGTCGTCGACGATGCCGCTCACGTGCTCCTCGAGCCCACGCCCGCCGGGGCCCGGCGCGGCCTTGGGCCGCGCGACATAGACCGGTGTCAGCTGGTCGCGACCGTCGATGAGCTCGAGCATGGGGGCTAGAGAGTAGTGGGCGAGGCTTCAGCCGTCCTCGGCGGGGACCGGCCAGTCGTTGCCGCACTGCCGGCACACGACCATGCCGACCATGATCTTCAGGCGAGTCCCGTCGCAACGCGGGCAACGCTCGAGCGCTCCGGCCCATCCGGGGTCGTTCGCCTGGCAGTCGGGGCAGACGAGAACCTGCGCGCGCTCGTGCACTCCGACCGCCCACGGCGACGCTCCCTTCGTGGGATCGGTCTGCACTCGCCCACAGCGATAGCACGGCATCCGACGATCATCCACCGAATCTCGGCGAGCGCGATGCTTGGACGAAAGGGGCCGACTAGGCCGAGATAAGGGCGTTGGGGCCGAGCTCGGCCTTCAGCTCGGCGTAGAGGCCGTTGCGGGTGTCGACGGAGAACTTGCTGTCGAGGCGCAGCACGGTGGTCGAGTCGTCCTTCTCGAGATGCAGGAAAACGTGTGTCGAGCCTGGATGGTTCGACAAGATCTCCTTGAGCGAGTCCACGAGCGTCGGCGTGCACGAGCTGCGCGGGAGCGTGATCTCGAGCGGCTTGTCCTCGCCGAGGTTGGGCTCTCGCGCCTCGAGAGCCATGAGCTTCACGGTGTCGTCGCGCGCGTCGCGATCCACCCTGCCCTTGATAAGCAACATCGCGTCGGGCCGGAAGAGCTCGGTGAACTGCTCCTGTACCCGAGGAAAGACCACGACCTCGACACTGGCACCCGACAGGTCCTCGAGGTCGAGCAGCACCATGACGTCGCCCCGTTTGGTGACCCTCTTGCGCAACGACGCGACCAGCCCGCCGATGGTCAGGATCTCGCCGGCCGGTCGATCGTCCAAGGCGGAGATCGAGGCGTCGGTCATCCGGTTGAGAAGGCCCTCGACGCCCAGCAACGGGTGGTCGGAGACGTAGAGGCCGAGCACCTCCTTCTCCTCCGCCAGAAGGATCGGCTTGGGATGCTCGTCGCGCGCGATGGGGGTCTCGTGGCTCGGGGTGGCGCCATCCCCGTCGCCGCCGAACAGCGAGAACTGCCCGGCCTCCTCTTGCTTGCGCTGGCTTATGACCTCGGCGCAGATGAGCTCGAACGACTCGAGGAGGCCTTTGCGCGAGTGTCCTAACGACTCGAACGCCCCGGCCTTTATGAGCGACTCGATCGTCTTGCGGTTCAGGCAGATGTAGTCGACCTTGCGGCAGAAGTCGTGGAACGACTCGAACGCACCCTTGCGGTCGCGCGCCTCGATGATCTTCTCGACCACCCCCTCGCCCACGTGCCGGACGGCCGAGAGCCCGAAGCGCACGGAGTCCCCCACGGGCGTGAAGTCCCGATCGGAGGAGTTCACGTCCGGGATCAGCACGGGGATCTTCATCTTGCGAGCGACGTGGATGTACTTCGGCTTCTCGTCCTTGCGGTCCTTGACCGACGTGAGCAGCGCCGCCATGTACTCGACCGGATAGTGCACCTTGAGCCACGCGGTCTGGTACGCGATGTACGCGTAGCTCGCGGAGTGAGCACGGTTGAACGAGTAGTCGGCGAACGGCTGGATGAGGCTCCAGATGCGGCGCGCGTCGGCCTCGCTGAGGCCGACCTTCTTGCAGCCCTCGTAGAAGCGCGGCTCCTCGGCCGCCATGATGTCCCGTTTCTTCTTGCCGATCGCCTTTCGCACGAGGTCGGCCTGACCCGGCGTGTAACCGGCGAGCTTCTGCAGCAGGAGCACGATCTGCTCCTGATAGACGAGGACGCCGTAGGTCTCGCGGGTGACGTCCTCTAGCGACGGATGGAGGTACTCGATCTTCTCGGGGTCGTTCTTGCACTGGATGTAGCGCGGTATCTCCGCCATAGGCCCCGGCCGGTAGAGGGCGATAAGAGCCATGATCTGCTCGAAGCGGTCGGGCCGCAGCTGGGTCAGCAGCCGCCGCATCCCGTCGGACTCGAGCTGGAACACGCCGTCGGAGTCGCCCCGCCGGAGCATCTCGTACACCGCAGGGTCGTCGAGGGACAGGTTGTCGACGTCGACGTCGTCGCCCCGGTTCGCCTTGATGTAGTCGCGCGCGAGCTCGATGACCGTCAGGTTGCGCAGGCCGAGGAAGTCCATCTTCAGAAGCCCGAGCTCCTCGATGCCGTTCATGTCGTACTGAGTGACGACCTCGCCGTGGTCGCCGCGCTTCAAAGGGACGTGCTCGACGAGCGGGTCCCGCCCGATCACTACGCCCGCGGCGTGGATGCCGGCGGACCGCTTGAGGTTCTCGATCTTGAGCGCGGTGTCGATGATCTGCTTCGCCGCGCCTCCGCCCTCGTACGCCTCACGCAGCTCGGGCGAGCTCTCGAGCGCGCTCTCGAGCCCCGAGTCGCGCCCCATGATCAGCGGCGGGTACATCTTGGTGAGGCGATCGCCCTCGACGTAAGGGAAGCCCAGGACGCGCGCCCCGTCCTTGATCGCCTGCTTCCCCTTGATCGTGCCGTAGGTGACGATTTGCGCGACGTGGTCCGATCCGTACTTGTCGCACACGTACCGGATCACGTCGCCCCGCCTGCGCTCGTCGAAGTCGATGTCGATGTCGGGCATGGCCACACGTTCGGGATTGAGGAAGCGCTCGAACATGAGGTCGTAGCGAATGGGGTCGAGCTCGGTGATGCCGAGCGCGTACGACACGACCGAGCCCGCCGCGCTCCCGCGCCCGGGCCCCACGCGTATCCCCTGCCGCTTGGCCCAGTTGACGAAGTCCTGCACCACGAGGAAATAGCCGGCGAAGCCCATGTCGGCGATGACCCTGAGCTCGTAACGCGCCCTCTCGACCACGTCGGACCGAGCGTCGCCGTAGTGACGCTCGATCCCCGCGGTGACGAGGTCCTCGAGATAGCCGTCGAGCGTCTTGCCCGCCGGGACCTCGTAGCGCGGCAGGAGCAGGTTGCCCATCGAGATCGTCACGTTGCAGCGCTCGGCCACCTCGAGCGTGGTCTCGCACGCGCCCGGCCAGCGCGCGAACCGCTCGGCCATCTCGGCCGGGCTCTTCAGATAGAACTCGTCGGAGTCGAACTTGAAGCGATTCGGGTCGGAGAGCTCGGTACCGGTGTTGATGCACAGCAGCACGTCGTGAGCCGACGCGTCGTCCTTGTGCGTGTAGTGCGAGTCGTTGGTGCACACCCACGGGATGCCCATCTCCTTGCCGATCGCGACGAGCTCGTCGTTCAGGGGGGCCTGGGCCGCGATGCCATGGTCCTGCAGCTCGAGATAGAAGCGGTCGCCGAACACCTCGCGGTACCAGGCAACCTTCCGGCGCGCGCCGGCGAGGTCGCCTGCGACGATCAGCTTGGGGATCTCGGCGGAGAGGCAGCCGGAAAGGCAGATGAGGCCCGCGGAGTGCTCGGCCAGGATCTCGTGGTCGGCGCGCGGCTGGTAGTGGAAACCTTCGAGCCACGCGCGGCTCGACAGCTTGACGAGGTTCGCGTAGCCCTCGTCCGTCGCGGCCAGCAGGGTGAGGTGACAGGTCCGGTCGCCGTTGTCGCGCTGCGCCGGCTTCTCCCTGCGGTCGCCGAGGAAGAGGTAGCCCTCCATGCCGAGGATCGGCTTGACGCCCGAGCTGCGCCCGGACTTGTAGAACTCGAGCGCCCCGTACATCACGCCGTGGTCGGTGATGGCGCAGGCGGGCATGCCGGCGGCCGCGGCCGCCTCGAACATCTCGCCCACGCGACTGGCTCCGTCGAGCATCGAGTACTCGCTGTGGGCGTGCAGATGGACGAAGCTGCCCGAGCTCAATCGACCTTCCCCCGTCGGTGTAATTACAGCCGTGTGTTTCATCCTGACCGGCGAGGGGCCGCGACGCAAGACCTAGCCGGAACATGGCCCCTGACCTGCCGAAACGTCTCGATTCGGCGGGCACGGGCACCTGAAAAGCGGCGCCGAGGAAGTGGGGTCAGACTTGCACGCGGGGGTGTTGAGTCGCTACGGGACAACCCCGGAAGTTCTGTTGAAAACCCGTGACTTGATAGATCCCCCAACGAAGCGCGCTGAGAGCGCGCTAAGGGGGGGCACCTATGACGAAGGCCGGATTGGCCGTTGACCTGGGCCCGGCCTGGTCGCCGGCGTTTTCAGGCCCCCCGGGGCGCCAGGCCCGCGGCCTCCAGGGCCGCCACGAGGTCGGCCGGCAGGTCGTCCTCGACGGTCACCGGCTCCCCCGTCACGGGGTCCGGCCACGTCAGCTTCGTGGCGTGCAGGAACGGACGCTCGAGCCCGAGCCTCCGGGAGAGATCGGACAGGCCCCCGTGCACCCGGTCCCCCAGCACGGGGTGGCCGAGATGGGCGAGGTGGACCCGGATCTGGTGGGTGCGTCCGGTCTCGAGCCCGACGTCGAGTAGCGCCAGGCCCTCCCCTCTCCCCATCACGACGTAATGCGTCACGGCCGAGCGGCCTCCGGGCACGACTGCCATCAGCCTCCGTTTCGTCGGATGGCGGGCGATCGGGGCGTCGATCGTCCCGGACGACGCTCCCGGGACGCCCCGGACGAGCGCGCGGTAGCGGCGCTCGACCCGGCGGGCCCTCAGCTCCTCTTTCAGGAAGCGGTGGGTGCCGTCGTCCTTGGCGATGAGCATCAGGCCCGACGTCTCCTTGTCGAGACGGTGCACGATCCCCGGTCGGTCGCTACCCAGCGACGACAGCGGCACGCCCATGCCCAGCAACGCATTGACCAGGGTGCCCGACCGATGGCCCGTCGCCGGATGCGTGACCAGCCCCGCCGGTTTGGAGATCACGAGCACCCGGTCATCCGAATGACGGACCGAGATCGGGATGTCCTCGGCCTCGGGCGGCGCATGGTCGGGGATCGCCACGGTGCCCCTGATCTCGTCGCCCGCCGCGACGCGATAGCTCGGACGGACGGGATGGCCGTTGACCGTGAGCTCGCCCGAGCGGAGGCTCGCCTGCACCCGGCTCCGCGGCGTTTCCGTACGCGCGGCGATCAGCGCGTCGGCGCGCTCCCCCGCGTCGGCGGCCTCGATCCGCAGCTCGATCACGGGGACGCGGCCGCCTCCTCCTTGCTGTGGCGCGTGGTCGGAAGGCTCGTGACCACCAGCATCAACACCACTCCGCACACGATCGCGGCGTCGGCGAAGTTGAAGACCGGCCACACGTGGAGGTCGACGAAGTCCACGACGCGGCCCCCGGTGTCCCGAAACATCCGATCCCCGACGTTCCCGAGTCCTCCCCCCACCACCAGCCCGAGCGAGACGATCCAGCTCTTGTGCTCGATCTTGCGGACCCACAAAAGGATGAGCGAGACGATCGCAAGCGTCGCGACAAGGAAGACGCCCGGAAGCCCCTGCAACAGCCCGAACGCGCCGCCCGAGTTGTACGTCAGGCGCAGCGAGAGCACGCCCTCGATCACGTCGACGGGGCCGTCGTCGAGGCTCGCCAGCGCGATCTGCTTGGTCGCCTGGTCCAGCGCGACGACGATCGCAGCGATCGAGAGCAAGAGCGCGTAGCGGCGGCCAGCCCCCGGGATCATGCGCGGAGCCGAGCCGAGAGACGCCGCGCGCGCCCTAGCGGGCGCGTTCCTCGCGGCGCTTGCAGTCGAGGCACAGGAGAGCGTGCGGGAGCTCGCGCAAGCGGGCCGCGTCGATGGGCCGGCCGCAGCGTTCGCACGTCCCGTAAGAGCCTTCGTCGATCCGCGCGATCGCGCGCGTCATCTGGTCGATCAGGTCGGTGATGTTGTTGCGGATCGAGAGGTCGCGCTCTCGCTCGAACGTCGCAGTGCCGGCATCGGCGAAGTCCTCGTCGAGGCCCACCTCGCCCGTGATGTCGGACTGGGTGCCGTCGAAGGAATCCTCCTCGAGCTCCGCTTGGCGCTGCTGGAGCTCGGCCCGCTTGGTCTCCAGGCCCTCACGGATGGCGGCGAGCTGCTTCTTGTCGAACTTGGCCGGACGGACCGGGCGGCTCGGCTTGGGTGGCGCCTTCGTCGCGACGCGCCGGGACGCCGACGAGCTCGACCGGACCGTCGGCTTGGATGCAGTGCGCCCTCCCGACCGGGCGGGGGTCTTCTTCGCGGTCGCCTTCGGGGTGGTCTTCGCGGCGGTCTTCGCGGTCGCCTTCGGGGCGGCCTTCTTCGCAGTCTTCTTGGCCGCTCCGCCGGCAGCGGTCTTCTTGGCGGGGGCCTTCTTCGCGGCTTGCTTCGCCGCGGTCTTCTTCGCCACTGTCTTCTTCGGCGACTTCTTTGCCGCGCTCTTGGAGGTGGCTTTCTTGGACGCCGAAGGCTTCTTAGCCGCCGTCATGGGCGCGGGACGATAGCACAAGCGCCAAAGCAGCCGTGACCGCCTCGGGGGCCGCCCCGACGACGCGGATCTGCTTGTATCGGCTCGACCGGCCACCCACGACTTGCACGGCCGAACGGGGCACGCCGACCCAGCGCGCGATCAGCCGCTCGACCGCCTCGTTCGCCTTGCCGTCCACCGGCGGGGCCGTGACCTTGAGCTTGATGGCGCGGCCGTGCACGCCGACGGCCGCGTTCTTGGCCGAGCGTGGCTGCACGAACGCGTCGATCACGACGTCGTCTCCCACGGTGCGAACGTAGGGCGGCAACTCGTGCATCCACGGAGGCTATGCGGCGCCCTACGACAAGAGAACTTGTCGCACAGGTAGGTTCTCTGCCGTGACCGAGCCCCTCTACGAGCGCGTCGACCCGCAGGTCTCCTTCCCCGAGATGGAGGAGGCCGTCATGCGCTCGTGGGCCGAGAACGACGTGTTCGCCCGCCAGCTCTCCCAGCGGGAGGGGGCGCGCGAGTGGGTCTTCTACGAGGGGCCGCCGACGGCCAACGGCAAGCCGGGTATCCACCACGTCGAGGCGCGTGCGTTCAAAGACCTCTTCTGTCGGTTCCAGGCCATGCGCGGCCATTACGTGCACCGGCGCGCGGGATGGGACTGCCACGGCCTCCCGGTCGAGATCGAGGTCGAGAAGAAGCTCGGCATCACCGAGAAGCGAGAGATAGAGGAGAAGGTCGGGATCGAGGAGTTCACCCGACTGTGCCGCGAGTCCGTGCAGCAATACGTCGAGGACTGGCGCGCGCTGACCGACAGGATCGGCTTCTGGCTCGACCTCGACAACGCCTACTGGACGATGACGCCGCAGTACGTCGAGTCGGTGTGGTGGCTGCTCAAGCAGATCTGGGACAAGGGGCTGCTGGAGGAGGACTTCAAGGTCGTCCCCTACTGCCCTCGCTGCGAGACCGCGCTGTCGTCGCACGAGCAGCACTACGCCGGGGCCTACAAGACCGTCACCGATCCGTCGGTCTACGTGCGCTTCCCCCTCGTCGACGAGCCCCAGACCGCTCTGCTGGTGTGGACGACGACGCCGTGGACGCTCCTCGCGAACATGGGGGCCGCCGTCGGCCCCGAGATCGAGTACGTGAAAGTCGCCGATCCCGACGTCGAGGACGGTTACCTGATCCTCGCGCGCGAGCTCGCCGAGCCCCTGCTCGGCGAGGCCGTCGAGGTGCTGCAGACGCTCACCGGCCAGGATCTCGTCGACGTCCGTTACACGCCGCCGTTCGACTTCGTCGAGCCGGGTGAGAACGGGCACACCGTCCGCCACGGGACGTTCGTCACGACCGAGGACGGCTCCGGCATCGTGCACATCGCGCCCTACGGCGAGGACGACATGGCGCTCGCCAAGCGCGACGACCTTCCAATCGTCCAGATGATCGACCCGACGGGGCGCGTTGCGCCGCGCGGCGGTGACTTCGCCGGGCTGTGGGTGAAGGACGTGGACCCCAAGATCGTCGAGGACCTCGAGCGGCGGGGGCTCTTGTTCCGCTCCGAGGTGTACGAGCACACGTACCCCCACTGCTGGCGGTGCGGCACCCCGCTCCTCTATTACCCGCGCAAGGACTGGTACATCAGGACGTCCCAGCTGCGCGCGCAGCTGCAGGCATCCAACGAG
>DATBND010000128.1:0-7100 GCA_036554505.1 Actinomycetota bacterium
TGCGCGACCTTCGTCTCGGCGAGTTCGACGTGCTGGTCGGCATCAACCTCTTGAGAGAGGGGCTCGACCTGCCGGAGGTGTCGCTCGTCGCCATCCTCGACGCCGACAAGGAGGGATACCTACGCTCCCAGACGTCGCTGATCCAGACGATCGGACGAGCGGCTCGTAACGTCGACGGCCAGGTGCTCATGTACGCCGACGAGGTCACGGACTCGATGCAGCGCGCCATCTCCGAGACGCAACGGCGCCGGATGATCCAACTCGAATACAACGAGCGTCACGGTATCGACCCGCAGTCGATTCGCAAGGCCGTGTCGGACATCTTGATCGAGGGCTTCGGGCGCAAGCGGGACGGCCACGTCCCGTCGAAGTCGCGCAGCCGGCGCAAAGAGCCGATCGGCGGGACGCCCGACGAGCTCAAGCGGCTCGTGTTCCAGCTCGAGGAGGAGATGCACCAAGCCGCCGAGGACCTGCGCTTCGAGTACGCGGCCCGCATCCGCGACGAGATCGCCGACCTCCGCCGCGAGCTGCGCGAAGTTGGCTAGGTAACCGGCGCGTTTGCGGCCGCTTCGGTCGCCCATAGTCCGCCGCTGCAGACAGTCCTGCGGAACTTGCGGCGGACAACGGGCTCCCTGTGCGCCCGCGGTGGGAATTCGCCGAAGCGTTTCCTAGTCGGTCGGACTGTGCGGGTTGTCCCGGGGGTGTGGCGGGGAGTCGATGACGCGCGTGGCAGCACGCCATGAGGCCGCCGAGGGCGCCCCCCGTCCGTACGCAAGTTCCGCAGAACACGATCGTGGCACCGTCCACGATCGTGGTCGAGGACTGTCCGCCGCGCTAGGACGGGAGGGCGGCCCGAGGCGGCCGACGACGAGTCAGAAGCGCGTTAGTGGGTTGGGAGGGGGCGTGCGCCGTGGCCCAGCTCGGTGGGGTGTAGGGCGGGCAGGCTCGGCGATAGCGGGACCCATAGGCCGAACACCGAGCCCTCGGCGGTCGAGCGCTCGAGCCAGACGCGGCCCCCGACGGCCTCGGCCAGGCGCCGGCAGATGTACAAGCCAAGCCCGGCCCCACCAACGCGCCGGGTCGACGACTGGTCCACTTGGTAGAAGCGATCGAAGACGCGATCCTGCAGCTCCAGGGGAACGCCGGCTCCTTGGTCGTGGACCGTGATCCCGACGCCGTCGCCGACGACTGCTCCGCCGATGCGCACGGTCGAGCCGGGCTCCGAGTACTTCAGCGCGTTGTCGACGAGGTTCGACAGGATCTGGTGCACCTTGCCCTCGTCCGTCGTGACCGTGGGAAGCGCCGGGTCGAGGTCGACTTCGATGGTCCACGACGATGCGCGCGATCGAAGCTCTTCGACTACACGGCCCGCGAGCTCCGGCATGGCGACCTCGTCCAGGACGGGAGCCACCTGTTGCTCCTCGATCCGGGCAACCACGAGCAAGTCCTCGATCAGCCGGTGCAGGCGCGTGCCCTGGCGCTCGATGGTCTGAAGGAACGCATGCTGCTGGTCCCGGTCGAAGTCGACGTCCGGCCGAAGCAGGGTCTTGACGTAACCCTGGATGGACGTCAGGGGAGTGCGGAGCTCGTGCGACACCGAGGCGACGAAGTCGTCCTTCAGACGGTTCATCTCTGTGAGGTGCGCGAGCGACTCCTCGAGACGCGCGACGAGGCGGGCATTCTGCAACGACACGCTCGCGTGGTTTGCAAGCGTCTCGAACAGCTTGAGGTCTTCGTCGTCGAACGTGCTTACGTCGCCGAGCCGGTTGCCGACTGTCATGACGCCGGCGACCTTCTCGTCCCCGTACAGCGGCGCGACCATCGCGTCGCGCATGCCGCGCTCGGCGAAGTGCAGGCGGAGAGGCTCGTTGACGATCGGTCGTGCGACGAGAACGGCGTGCTCCTCGCTCGCGACGCGCGCCCACACGCCTTGCGTCGGGTCTAGCTCGATGGGTCGCATGAAGTCGAACTCGTCACCCGGGCCCAGCGTCGTGCGCATCGGCGTCTGTCCCGCCTCGGTCGTGAACAACGTGATCTGCGCTATCTCGGCACGGAACATCTTGCGCGTTTGCGAGAGAAGCGAGTGCATGGCCTCCTGCACCTGAAGCGATCCGTGCGCGACGCGCGTCGTCTCATACAGCGACTCGAGCGTGTGGTGCTTCTGACGCTCGGACGTGTAGGCGCGGTATGCGAAGAACAACGTGGCGATCGGGACGAGCAACAGCCACGCCGACCCCGGGTTGAGCCAGAGGATCGTCGCGCCGACGAGAGCGAGACACGAGTTGCTCATGGTCATGAGCGTCCCGATGCCCAGTCCCTGCGGAAGCGTCTTGAGGCGCCACTTGGCCTCCGAGAGCGAGATCGCAAGCGTGATGGTCAGCGCGCCGACCACCGTCGTCGCGAGCGTCGCGAGGAACGTGCCGGCCCACGCGCGCCATCCGAGCGTGAACGCGTCCGCGTTCACGACACTGTGGAACAGGACCGCCGCGAGCGATGCCTCGAGGCAGAAGTGACCTAGGTTGAACGCGAACTTCAACGGCGACTGTCGCCTGACGAACGCGAGGGCGATCGCGGCCCCCACGAGCTGCGCGAGCACGAGCTCGGACGGGCTCGAGAAGAAGAGGCCGAGCACGAGCGGGATCTCGCTCAACGAGAACGAGTGCGCGTCGCGACGTACCTGTAGGTGCACGACGTACACCTCGGCGAAGTAGAAGCCTGCGGCGAGAAGCGGCCACGGGATGTGCATGGGGTGCGCCAAGCTCGTCAGATCGCGCACGAACAAGACGTAGATCAGGGTCGCGACCGCGGCGAGCCCGACGTTGAGCAGCCACACCTTCGCAGTCCCGTCGAGGCGGACGCGGCGAAGCAGCGGGAGACCGTCCCGCTGCTTCGGTTGATCCGTCGCTCTCAAGCGCTGTTCCATCTACTTGTTAGACGGCGTGGTCGCCTGGGGCCTTTAGAGGGTCGCCTAGTTCCACTCGGCCCCCGACCAGCTCTGTCCGCTCCAGCTCTGACCGCTCCACGACTGGCCGCTCCACGACTGGCCGCTCCAGCTCTGACCGGACCACGACTGCCCGCTCCAGCTCTGGCCGCTCCAGGACTGACCGCTCCAGCTCTGCCCGGACCACGACTGGCCGCTCCAGCTCTGACCGCTCCACGACTGCCCGCTCCAGCTCTGGCCACTCCAGGACTGACCGCTCCAGCTCTGACCGGACCACGACTGGCCGCTCCAGCTCTGACCGCTCCACGACTGGCCGTTCCACATGCCGCCGCTCCAGCTCTGGCCCGACCAGCTCTGGCCCGACCAGCTCTGGCCGTCCCACGGGTTGCCGAAGATGTCCTTTTCGCCCGTGAGCGCTGCGCCCGTGTCGTCGACGACGTGCACGGTGCCGCGGGCCGCCTCGAGCGACCCCAGTCCCGTCGCCGGCGCATACGGCTGAACCGCAGTCAGCGCCGGCGGGGTCGACGCTTTGAGCGCCTTGTTCAGGTTGAGCTCTCCGTTGCCCTGCGAACGTGGGTCGGCGAGAGGCAGCGGGGATGCGGTCGAGGTCAGGAGCTTCTTGACCTGGTCGGGCGTTATGCCCGGGCGCTGCTGCAGCACGAGGGCTGCCGCTCCGGAGACGACCGCCGCTGCTTGCGACGTGCCCGAGCCCTTGAAGAACCTCGAGTTGCCCACGCGTCCGCCCGGGAAGTTCTGGTCGGCGTACGAGTTCGGGTCGCGGAGGCTGACGACCGACTTGCCCGGTGCGACGAGGTCCGGGTTACGGACGCCGTCGCCACGCTCGGACCACTCCGGCACGGTGTCGTCCGCGGTGTCGAACGTCCCCTTCGTGTCGTTCGCGCCCACGGCGATCAGGTGCGGGTTGTAGGCAGGATTGTTGAGCTGCGCGTTGCCGTAGCTGCCGTTGCCGGCGGCGACGACCACGACGATGCCCTTGCGCCATGCGACCTCCGCCGCGTACGACAGGGGGTCGAGCACGTAGCTCTGCGAGCTGTCCGTGCCGAAGCTCAGGTTGAGCACCTTGATGTTCATCCCGTTGTCGTTGCGGTGCTGCACGACCCAGTCGATCGCAGCGATGACCTGGGACACGTCGGTAGATCCGTTCGAGGACGCAACCTTGACGTTGAGGATGTGCGCGTCGGGTGCAATGCCCATGAAATTCGTGTTGTCGCTGTTCTCCTTACCGGCTTGAACGGCGTCGTCACGCCCGGCGATGATCCCCGCCATGTGCGTGCCGTGACCGTAGGTGTCGACGTGCCGGAACCGGTCGAGCTGGCCTTCGAAGCTGAGGTCGGCGCCGTTCACGACCTTGCCCGGGCTCGTGAGCCCCTGCACCGGCGCGACGCCGGAGTCGATCAACGCGACGCCGATTCCCTTGCCGGTGTAGCCCGCGTTCCAGAACGCGCCGGCCTTGATCGACTGAGCCGTGCCGAGCCACGAGGTGGGATCCGCGTTGGGGTCGTACCCGTCGACCGAACCATTGAGGTGCACCGATCCGTTCGGCGTGACGGAGTACACGCCGTCGCCCCGCCGGATCGAGTCGAGCGCGCCCGCAGGCACCTTCGCCTCGAACCCACGGATGATGCGCATGTGCCGGCCGACGTCGCCGCCGGCGTCCTGGACGAGCTGCTCGGGCGCCGAGCCGGAGCCGCGCACCTCGCGGACGATCACCGACACGAGATCCTCCATGCCGCCAGACATCGCGCGCTGCGCGTTGGGCGCCCCCGCCAGCGAGGCCGCCATGAGGGCGGCACAGAGCGCCGCAAGGGCACCCTTCTTGGAGTCGTTCCAGCTGATCCCCCACATCACGTTCATCGCTTCCCCCACTCGATCCCGCGAACGTTCTTCATGGCGATAGCTCCCTTGGTAGGCATGGCAAGTACTGGAAGCATCGGCCCCCAAACGGGTTTTCCTCATAGCCCTGCGTGGTCATCTCTCGGCCACCCGCGATGACTAGTCCTTTAGCTACGCGGGGGTATCCGACGCCGCGAGTCGAGACGATCGCGGGGGTATCCGACGCCATGAGTCGAGACGATCGGGGGGGTAGGGCGGCGGGATCCGGACGCCGGGCCCAGGCGGGAGCCCCAGAGGCCCAGGACCTCCGGGATCGCGGGTGGGGAGGGCTAGATCAGGTCTGCGAGCGTCGTGAAGCAGCGCTCGAGGTCGTCCTCGTCGTTGAAGAAATGGGGCGAGATCCTGAAGGCGTCGCCCCTGCGATCGAGGACGACGTCCCGTTCGAGCAGGGCGTGCAGCAGGGCGGTGGCGCCCTCGACCCCGCCCGGGACCCGCACTCGCACGAGACCCCCGCGGCGGTCGTCCTCCACCGGCGAGAGGACCTCGAGGCCGAGCCGCTGGGCCCGGTCGATGACCGAGCGCGTGAGCTCCTGGTTCCGGGCTCGGATCGCGTCGACCCCGACCTCGAGGATCACCGACAGCGCGGCCGCTGCGGTCCATGCCTGGGGCAGGGCGAACGTGCCCGTCTCGAAGCGCCGCGCGTCGTCGCGCAACCTCAGGTCGCTGGCGTCGAAGCTGAAGAAGTCCTTCGCGCCGAACCAGCCCACCACGCGCGGGTCGAGCTTCGTGATGAGGTCGCGGCGGCAATACAGGAACGCGATCCCCTGGCCCCCGCACAACCACTTCAGCGCACCCGACACGAGGATGTCGAGGTCGAGCTCGTGCACGTCGATCGGCACGATCCCGGAGCCGTGATAGTCGTCGACGAGCACGAGCGCGCCCGCCTCGTGTGCGGCGGCGACGATGCTGGGGAGGTCGACGATCCACGAGGACGTGTAGAGGACGCGGTTTACGTTCACCAACGCGGTTTGGTCGCCGAGGCGCTCGGTGAAAGCGCTCGCGTCCACCCTTATCCCGTCGGGAGAGGAGACGACGTCCGGCTTCGCCCCCGCGGCTTGCTGCGCGCGCCATACGTAGTGGTTGGTCGGGAAGTCGAGCTCGGAGAGGACGACCTGCGATCGCTCCGAGAAGTCGAGGCACGATGCGATCGACGACATCCCTTGGGAGACGGATGGCACCACCGCGATCTCGTCCGAGTCCGCCCCGATCAATCGCGCGAAGGACTCCCGGCACTGTTGCAGCTTGGGGAGGGCGTGGTCGAACCACAGCTCCTCGGGACCGAGCCGTTGCCAGAGGTCGAGATGCTCCTCGGCCGCCGTCCGCGCGCGCTTCGACAGCGGACCGAGTGACGCGGAGATCAGATAAGTGCGACCGCCGACGACCGGAAACTGCGATCGATACGCGGCGAGGTCGGTCATGCCCTCAGGCTACTCGGCGGGAGACGCCTGAGGCGCCGGCGCCGGGGCCGCAGATCCCTCACTCAACACGCGCGCTCGCTCGCGCTGGCGCGCGGTGACGTCCACGATGATCTTTATCAGCATCGCCCCCGCGACCACCATCGCGAGGTCGCCGATGCCGCCGATCGTGGACGCGGTCCGATAGCTGGACAGGTCGCCCTCCTCGATGGCCGTCGAGGCCATCACCTCGGAGGCCACCGTCAACACCGACCGCCCGAGCCACGCGGCCCACCACAGATGCAGGACCCCCGGCACGGGGCGGAACTTCCAGTGCGCGCCGGCATCCGCGGGGAGCGACGGGTCGCTCGAGCGCCAGAGGTCGTCGGCGATCTGCTTGGGGATGAAGAGGTTCCCGACCGGGATGAACCACGCGCCGACGGCCCAGCCGGGCATGTACCGCAGGCTCGAAGCCCCAAGCGGAGCGGCGTTGTCGTACGCGCCCTTGAACCACACGATCACCGCGATGATCGATCCGATGATGGCGAAGGAGTAGAAGCTCGAGATCCCTGCGAGCGACGGGCTGCTCTCCAGAATGGCCCCTCCCGACGCGCCTCGCTGAAGCAACCACGGCCCCCGGACCAGAGCTATCAGCGCCACGATCCCGACGGAGACGATGGCGGCGCGTCCCTTGCCGTCGGCGGGATCGAAGTCGCGCAGTCCCGGGCTCGGGACTGCCGTGCCCGGGGCGGGAGCGGGCGGGGCCGCGGGCGCGCTCGGCGTGGACGACATGCTCGGCGTGGGGGCGGCCTCGGCGGGGGGGACGGAAGCCGCGTCCGGGCTGGTCGTCG
>DATBND010000157.1:0-2919 GCA_036554505.1 Actinomycetota bacterium
CGACGGTGACCTTGGCGTCCTTCGCAGCCTCGTAAGGCGTGACGGGCGCGCACACCGCAACGGGTGGCTTCTTCTTCTTTTTCTTCTTGGCGTCCGCGGGCCCGGCGACGAACGCGCCGAGGATCAGAGCACTGGCCCCGACTACAGCTGCGGCCTTCAAGATTCGTGGTGACTTCATGACATCCCCCTTGATGTGGTTGGGCTGGTGGCTCTATTCGCCTTGCACACGGCCATTCCTTTCGCCTCCGGCGAAGACGTCGCCGCACGCGCAGAGACCGGGCCGAAGCCCGGTCTCTATTTGCGGAGAAAAGGGACTTACTTCGCGAGCCAGAACTTCAGCGTCACGTCGCCACCCGGCGTGGCCGCGCTCACGAGGTCGACCAGGTACCCGGCGCAGTCCGCGCTGATCCAGCCGTCGATCTGCTCGGCACCCGCCTCGGTGTGCCCGCCGAAGCCGGTCCCGTCGAGTCCCTGTGCGGGGACGGGAACGTTGAAGCCGGCGGCGTAGGCGACCGTCGAGCTGTAGTTCGTCTTCAGGTAGAGGTCGTAGTCGAGGCCTGGCGTGTACTCGGCCCGCACGAAGAGCTTGGCGCTCTTGGCGGCCGAGTCGACCTGCACGTTCGCGTAGGCGTGGCTGGGACCGCCCTCGGGCGTGTCCCCGCCGGGGCCGTCAGGGCTCGAGAGGCCGGCGCCCGGCGCCGTCGCGACGGTCACCGCGAGCGGGGCGTCCTCGGTGGCCTTGTCGGTCACGACCGAGATCGGCTGGCCCTTGCCCTCGGCGGCGGGCTTCATCTTCTTGCACGCGCCCTTCTTCGCCGAAGCGGGCGCGGCGGCGAACGCTCCGAGCACGAGGCACGCGGCCCCGGCGATCGCAGCGGTCTTCACGAGCTTGCGCGACATGGTGTTCCCCCCTTGTCCGTGCGGTTTCGTTGTGCGGTTGAATTCGCCCTCCGCCGAGGGACTCCTCTCGGGAATGGGTGACACGTCGTGCTGCCCGCCCGGGCCGGGGGTGCGGCCGGCTCGTGCTGCCCCCGCCAGCGCCGGGGGTGGGGGCCAGGCTCCACTACACTGCTGCGTCATGTCGAAGACCCGGGCCCTCGCGCTCGTCACGGTCGGGCTCCAGCTGGCGGGGCTCATGGTCGTCGCCGCCGCGCCGCCGGCGGCCGCCGGGCCGTCGTTCCCGCCCAGCGAGTGGGTCATCGGCCCCCAGAAGCGAGTGGCGATCATCACGATCGACGGACAGACGAAGTGGCCGAACTTCCGCTACGTCCTCGACAAGCTCGAGGCGCACAAGGCGACCGCCTCGTTCTTCGTGTCCGGGTCGTGGATCGACAACCACCGCAAGAAGGCCCGGCTTCTGCGCACCGAGGGTCACGTCCTCGGCAACCGGGGTTACTCCCAGGCCAAGCTGACGTCGCTCGACGACGGCGAGCTCAGGAACGGCATCGCCGGCGCGCAGAAGGCGCTCAACAGCATCGGAGCGCACCCCCGCCCATTCCTCCGGCCTCCTAAAGGAGCGCGCGACGAACGCGTGCTGAGGGTCGCGGGCTCGATGGGGTATCGATCCGTCCGATGGACCGACCACCCCGGCGGAGGGGTGGCCAAGAAGGTCGCGCGCCGTGCCGTGCGCCGCGCCCGGGCCGGCTCGATCATCTCGCTCGACGTCTGGCGGAAGAGCCACCGCCAGGCTCTCGGCAAGATCATCGACGGGCTCCGGCGCAAGCACTTCGACCTCCGCACCATCGAGACGCTCGAGCGAGCTCACGCGGTTCGCTGGGACATGACGCTGAGCCAGGGCTCGGGCGGGCCCGAGGTCCGCTATCTCCAGAAGACGCTCGGCTCTATCTCCTATCCGGCGGGCAAGCACGACGGCTCGTTCGGCTACGCGACCTACCAAGCGACCATTGCCTTCGAGAAGACGAATCGGATGGACCGCGACGGAGTCGTGGATCCGCACGAGATGACCCGCATCGCGCTCGCCAAGCGCCCGCGGACCCCCACGGGCAAGGGCAAGAGCTTCATCGACATCGACATCGGACGGCAGGTCCTGTTCGAGGTCCGCAAGAAGCGGGTGATCAACACGATCCCGATCTCGAGCGGCAACGAGGAGTACTACGAGCAGGACGGCCAGACCTACAAGGCGCACACGCCCCGCGGCGACTTCATCATCGAGCGCAAGATCCCCGGTTGGCGGACGAGCCGCCTCGGGCGCCTCTACTACCCGAGCTATTTCATCGGGGGCTTCGCCATCCACGGCTCCGAGAGCGTCCCGACCCATCCCGCGAGCCATGGCTGCGTCCGGATCCCGATGTACGTCGCCCGGCCGTTCTACAACCGCAACCCCATAGGCCGCCCGACCTACGTCCATAACTAGCCGCCGCTCCCAGGGTTGACCCCGCTGAGCAAAGAGGGAGAGCGAGGAGGCCCGAGGTTACGTAGGAGGAAGCGGCTATGAGGGAGCGGACCGAGAGGTCCAGGCGTCACGCCTAGCAACTCTCGGGGTCACGGCCAGTGTCAATTCTTGCCCTATTTGTGCAGGTCAGAGGTCCTTTCTCAATCCGAACGTCTCGACTACCGATGTGTACAGGACTACACTTACGAACGCGCCGACCTGTTATGGGGAACAGGTGGCGTGCCATGAGTGCAGAAAGGAAGTGAACGCGTGTGTCGGCAGACCCAGCAGCTCTCGGCAGAATCGAGCGAATCGAAGACCTGGGTTTGCCGCCCGAAGCTCAAGAGGTTCTGCGCTCACTAACCGATTACGGCGAGGACCGGTTCTCCGGACAAATCATCCAAGCGCTGTTCGAGGCCCAGAAGAAGGGTGACCTTCGTCCCGTCCTGGACGTTGTGGAGACCTGGTACCGCACTCTTCTTGTGCGTAATCATCCGGACTACATGGAGTCGGTGCGCTGGGCGGCG
>DATBND010000172.1:0-2096 GCA_036554505.1 Actinomycetota bacterium
GCGCTCTCCCGAGGGATCGTTGCGCGTGCCGGTCGAACGCCTGTGGGGCGAGCTCGACAGGCTTGCCGGGATCGGGCGAGTCGTCGTGCCGAGTGGCTTCGGAGTGCGCGCGGCGCTGGCGGTCGGGATGCTCGAGCGCGCCGGCGTTCGCGCGGTGCAGATCTGGCGCCCGGCACGGAGCGAATCGCCGCGGCGCGTCTAGCCCTCGCACCGGCGGATACTGAGCCGATGGCCGGTCTCCTGTTCGTCCTCCTGATCGCCCTTCCTCTTGCCGAGCTGTGGGTCATCGTGCAGTTCTCGCAGGCGATCGGCTTTCTCGAGACGCTGGGCTTGTTGATCGTGATATCGATCGCGGGCGCGTTCCTGTTGAAGCAACAAGGACTTGCGACGTGGCGACGGATGCAACAGACGCTTGCACGTGGTGAGATGCCGGGACGCGAGGCGACCGACGCGTTCCTGGTGTTGCTCGGGGGCGCTCTTCTCCTGACGCCGGGCTTCATCACCGACGTCGTCGGGATCGTCCTCTTGCTGCCGCCGACCAGGGCCGCGTTGAAGGGGATCTTCCGGCGCATGCTCGGGTCGTGGGCGATACAGCGTGCCGGTACTGCGGGACGTATCTACAACGCGACCGTCGTTCGCAGCGCGCGCAAGCAGCGCGACGTCAATGCCCCGGCTTTGGAGGAGAAGCCTCTGCCCGAGTCGCCTCCGGGGACCGTGGACGGTTCTCCGGATAGGGGATGACGGGTCCAACGCGCCCCTGCTCGGGATAGGCCGCGCGGTCGAAGTCGTCGGCGGGTCTTTGATGCGCGTTCATCCTGACGCGCACTTCCTCGGGATATTCGCCGACGTGGACGTCGATCCCCAGCGCGTTCGCCTCGCGCGTCGCCTCGTCGAGGGAGTGGTACACCCACCGATCCCACCGACCGGCCCCGTCGATCAAGACGAGCTGAGCGTCGTTGAGGCCGATGCGGATGACGACCGCGTCGGTGCCCTCCCGGCCGCGCGCGACGAAATCAGCCGGTGTGCGTGCGCGCTCGAACGGCTCGGGCTTGTCTTCGAATGGCCACGCGCGCGACATCAGATGACGAGCCCTCCGTCGACGCAGAGCACCTGGCCCGTGATGTAGTCGGACTCGGGGCTCGCCAGGAACACGAACGCCGGTGCGATCTCCTCGGGATCCCCGTAGCGGCCGAGCGCGAACCGGCTGAGCCGCCGCGCCGCGGTCGCCTCGTCCTGCAGCAACGGCTCGGTCATCGCGGTCAGTGCCGCAGGTGCGACCGCGTTGACGTTGATGGACAACCCTCCGAGCTCCTTCGCCCACGTCTTCGTGAGCCCGACGATGCCCATCTTCGCGGCCGAGTAGTTCGACTGCCCGACCGAGCCGATCAGCCCGGACGCCGACGTCACGTTGACGATCTTTCGATGTCGGGCGCGGCCCTCCGCCGCCTCGGCCTTCGCGAGCGGTCGCCAGTGCTGGACGACCGCACGTCCGCACGCCCACGTGCCCTTCAGGTGCACCTGGATGACGGCGTCGAAGTCGTCCTCGCTCATGTTGTGCAGCATCTTGTCTCGCAGGATCCCGGCGTTGTTGACGAGAACGTCGATCTCGCCGAACGCGTCGAGCCCGCTCTGCAGGACGCTTTCTGCCGCGGCAACCGTGCCGATCGGCTCGTAGTTCGCCACCGCCTCGCCGTCCGCGGCCGCGATCTCCTTGACGACTGCATCCGCAGCTCCGTCGTCGACGTCGTTGACGACCAGGCGCGCGCCCTCGCACGCAAACGCGAGCGCGATAGCGCGTCCGATGCCGCGTCCTGCGCCCGTCACGATGCACGCTTTCCCTGCCAGTCGGCCGCTCACGGCGAGCATCCTACGTCGCGGGCGTCGCGCCCGGCCCGGCTAGGATCGCGGCATGGACGCAGAGAAGAAGACGATGCTCACGCAGCAGGCGGTCGACCGCCTGACGGAAGAGCTGCATTATCTCGAGGGCGAGGGCCGCACGAAGATCATCGAGGAGATCGCCGTCGCGCGCGCCCACGGGGACCTAAGCGAGAACGCCGAGTACCACGCAGCGCGCGACCAACAGGGATTGCAGGAGG
>DATBND010000180.1:0-2339 GCA_036554505.1 Actinomycetota bacterium
CGCAGAGCTCTTGATAAAGGGCCTAGAGGGCTAGGGAGGGTTCGATGACGTACGACGAGAAGCTCGCTCGTTTCAACGAGCACATCCAGGCCGGTGGCAAGGTCGAGGCGCAGGACTGGATGCCGGACGACTACCGAAACGGCGTCTTGAAGTTCATCGAGATGCATGCGAACTCCGAGATCATGGGAGCGCTGCCCGAGCGCGAGTGCCTGCCGGCGGCGCCGTCGCTCAGACGGAAGATGTCGCTGTGCGCCAAGATCCAGGACGAGGTCGGGCACGCCCAGCTTCTGTATCGCGTCGCGGAAGACCTCGGCAAGAGCCGGGATGCCATGTACGCCGACCTCGTGACCGGTAAGTCGAAGTTCCACAACGTCTTCCACTACCCGGTCAAGCACTGGGGCGACGTCGCGATCATCGGGTGGCTCATCGACGGAGCCGCGCTCGTCACGCAGGCGGCTCTTCTCGACTCGTCGTACGCCCCGTACACGAGGGTGCTCAAGCGCATCTGCTCGGAGGAGCAGCTCCACCTGCGGCACGGGGAGGACATCACGCTCGAGCTCGCGTCGGGCACGGACGAGCAGCGCGCGCTCTTCCAGGAGGCGCTCGACCGTTGGTGGCTCGCGATCATCCATTTCTTCGGCCCCCGCAGCAACGTCGAGAAGGACCTCCTGCTGCGCTGGAAGGTGAAGACGCGCACGAACGAGGACCTGCGACAGGAGTTCCTCGACCGTTACGTCCCGAAGATCGTCGAGCTCGGCTTCACGTTCCCGGCTCCCGTTCCCTTCGAGAGCGAGGGTCACTGGCTGATCCGCGACGAGGACATCGACTGGGGACCTCTCGACGCCGTGAAGCGCAACGAGGGCCCGGAGACGGCGCGCCGGCTCGCCACGCGCCGCACCACCTACGACAACCATCGCTGGGTCCGCGAGGCGCTCGCGGAGCCGGCCATCCACGCCGCCTGACGACGATGGAGGTCTATGAGGTCTTCCGGCGCTCGGGCCACAAGGAGCCGTTCGAGCATTGCGGCGCGGTGATCGCGCCCGATCCCGAGATGGCGCTCTTGATGGCCAAGGAATGCTTCTCGCGCCGGCGCGAGAGCGAGCACCTCTGGGTGACGCGGCGTTCGGACATCCACTCGTTCTCGGACGAGAGCCTGCTCGAGATCGCAGCCGACAAGTCGTACCGGTTCCCCGAGGCGTATCGCGGAGTCGTCGAGAAGCGCGAGCGCGCACGCAAGCGGGCCCAGGAGCTCCACTCGTGAACGACGCTCTCGTCTCGCTCCTTACCGGGCTCGGTGACGACGAGCTCGTGCTCGGTCACCGCCACTCCGAATGGACCGGATACGCGCCCCACATCGAGGAGGACGTCGCGTTCTCGTCGATCGCGCAAGACGAGATCGGCCACGCGGCCGCGTACTACTCGCTCGTCGCGGAGGTGACCGGAGGAAACGCCGACGCGCTCGCCCTCGGACGGCCCGCGGACGACTACCGGCATGCGCTGTTGTGCGAGCGTCCGAACGGTGACTGGGCGTTCACCCTTGCGCGGCACTGGCTCTACGACCACGCCGACGCGCTCCGGCTCGAGACGTTGGAGGAGAGCAGCCACGAGGGTATCGCCGCGCTCGCGCGCAAGATCCGCCGCGAGGAGCGCTATCACCTCATCCACGCAGACACCTGGATCAAGCGCGTCGCGCACGGCCCGGCGGAGGGACGTTCCAAGCTGATCGATGCGATGGCGCGCGCGTGGCCCGAGGCGCGCGGCCTGTTCGAGCCGTTCGACGGAGAAGAGGAGGCCGTCTACGAGGGTCTTCTCGCTACTCCGTCGGCCAAGCTCGCCACGCGCTGGATCAAGCACACCGCCGAGACCCTGGACGAGCTAGGGCTTCCGACCGAGATCCATGGTCGCGCCGACGAGTCCGCGGAGTTCGTCGCGTCGTCGTCGGGCGACCTGATCGAGGACACGACGCGCGGCGCGGTGGAGGAGACCGGCGCCCCGGACGGTTTCGGGGGACGGCGCGGCCGTCACAGCGACGACTTCACCGAGCTATGGGACGTGATGACCGGCCAGTACCGCGCTCATCCCGGAGCGACGTGGTGAGCACGACCGTTCATGCCGGCGCGCTCGAACGCAAGGTGTGGCACGCGCTGCGCGGCGTCCCGGACCCCGAGATCCCCGCGGTGAGCGTCGTCGACATGGGCATGGTGGCCGCGGTCGACGTCGACGACGGGGCCGCTACGGTCACGATCCTCCCGACGTTCACGGGCTGCCCGGCCATCGGCGTCATCGAGTCCGACGTCGCCGGGGCGGTCGCGGCGGTCGACGGGATCTCGGAGGTCCAC
>DATBND010000188.1:0-9991 GCA_036554505.1 Actinomycetota bacterium
CTCGACGCGGTCGAGCCGAAGGCCGCGGAGCGCGCGCTCGAGGTCGGCACCGGGCTCGGCTTTCAGACCGCGTTGCTGTCACGCCTCGTCGCGACAGTGGTTTCGGTCGAGAGGTGGGAGTCGCTCGCCCGGCAGGCACGCGCCGCGCTCGATCGCGCCGGCGTCGCCAACGTCGAGATCGTGGTGGGAGATGGGTGGAAGGGCGCGCCGGAGCACGCGCCGTTCGACGTCGTCGTCGTGTCGGCCGCGGCCACCGACGTTCCTCCCGCGCTCGTCGACCAGCTCGCAGAGGGCGGGCGGATGGTGATCCCCGTTCGGGCAGCGCGCGGGGACGACGTGTTGTTGTTCGAGAAGACCGGGGGGGAGCTCGTGCGGGTGAGGCTCGTCACGCCGGCGCGGTTCGTGCCGCTCGTGCCGGGACCGCCGGAGTGATCAGGCGGGGGTGTCGGCCTCGTGCTGGGAGGCTTCGATCTCGTCGAGGACCGCTCTCGCCTCGGCGATGTGCGCGGCGGTGGCCATCTGCTCGATGAGGCGGGCGCATTCCGGGCACGTGCCTTCAGGGCCCTCGTCGATGTAGACGAAGGCGTCACAGATCCTGCAGCGACACGGTGCGACCATCGAGCGGGCCCTCCCCGGGGTTGGGTCTCCTAGCGCTTGAACGATGTGTCGGCACCGAAAGGCGCCCGGGTTAGCGGCCGGATCGCGAATTTGTGGCCGGGGGCCAGCTGAGTGTGGCTCGAGAGGTTCGTGTGAGGTCCTGATGTTTCCTGACGGCGCTCGACCAAATCCGAAAAGCTGTCGTACCCCGCCTCTATCGTCGATCGTATGTTCGAGATCGCTCTCGTCCTCGCTCTGCTCGGCGTGGCCGCGCTTACGGTCTTCGTCGTCGTCCGGAGGCGACCGGCCGACGAGGGGCCCGATCAGCTGCAGCACGAGCTCGCCGCCATGCGTGAGGAGGTCCGGCGCCTGACCGACCGGGTCGCGTCGGACGCGACGCTCATGACCCAGCGCCTCGAGGGCATCGACAGCCGCATGACCCAGACCCAGACGGCCAACGCCGACATGGCTCAAGGGATCTTCGAGACGTTGGGCGACGTGCGCCGGGCGACCACGACCGTGGCCGCGCAGGCCAAGGAGTTCAGCTCGCTGCAGGACCTCTTGCGAGCGCCGAAGGCGCGCGGCGGAATCGGCGAGGCGATGCTGGAAGAGCTTTTGCGTCAGGTCCTTCCCCCGCAGGCGTTCTCGACACAGCACAGGTTCCGCTCGGGGACGGTTGTGGACGCGGTGGTGAAGGCCGGCGGGCGCGTGATCTGCATCGACTCGAAGTTCCCGCTGTCGAACTACCGCCGTATGTGCGAGGCCGACGACGAGACCTCTCGAAAGCACGCCGAACGTGATTTCGCCGCGGACGTCGAGCGACACATCAAACACATCTCGACGCGCTACATCGTGCCGGACGAGGAGACGTTCGACTTCGCGGTGATGTACGTGCCGGCCGAAGGCGTGTACGGCGAGATCCTCCGGATGTCGCACCGGAGCCGCCCGTTGTTCGAGAGCGCGATCGAGGCACGCGTCGTCCCGATGTCGCCCCTGACGATGTACGCGTACCTGCAGACGGTCCTGTTCGGGCTCAAGTGCTTGCAGATCGAGGCGAGTGCCGAGGCGATCCTCGACTTCTGTGGCCGGCTGCAACAAGACATGGAACGGTTCGCCGACGAGTACGACAAGCTCGGCAAGCACCTCGGCAACGCGCGGACGAAGTACGAGGAGGGGACGCGCCGGCTCGATCGGTTCCGCGACCGGCTCGAGCGCGTGATCGACCTCGGCGACGACCACGCCGAGGCGCGCCCGTCGCTGGAGGCGGTGGGCGAGTAACGGCTCCGGCACCTTGCCGCCGCGGCAAGGTGGGACCGTCGCCATAGATCCGTCGCAGGGTCTTGTCCGGACATTCGACCCGCCTGGCGCGCTGCATGTCCCGGTGAATCCGACCGTGATTCTGTGCGAGATCCATTGCCCTGGGCGGCATGGATCTCGCACAGAAAGGCTTCCGCAGTAGCGCATCACGACTGGAACCGCAGGACGTAGTCGTCGGCCACCTCGACGAGGTCGTGGACGAGGGCCGCAGCCGACTGGAAGCCGTCGCGTTCGAGCCGGTCGCGCAAGCCGGCCAGCGTGCTGACGAGCAGGATGACGACGATCTCGCCCAGGTCGGGGTCGGGCAAGGCGCGGGTGAGATCGTCCGGGTCGCCGAGCCCCGGGATGGACCCGGCGTGGTGAGGCGCGTCGTGCTCGTCCCACTCCGCGTCCGGGTCAGGTCCGAGCCCGTCCCGCCGGCCGAATCCCGGCTCGGGCGCGCCGCGCCCGGGACGGGGCGCCGCGTGAGACGCGGCCCCCGATCCGACCGGGGGGAGCCACGGCGGGCGCCCCGAGCGCTTGGGGCGATCGTTCGATCGCGGATGCGACCTACCCGATGGAGAGTCGTCGCCGGGCACGTCGTCCGGCTCTTCGGGCTTGCCGGCGCTCACTTGCGCCGCCCCGATGCGCCGCGCCCCGATGCACCACGCCGCGACGTGCCGGACGAAGAAGCGCTCGAGGTGCCACGGGCGGGCGTCCCGCGCATCACCTCGGGATGCTTCGCCCAGTAGTGCCGGCGGATCGCGGAGCCGGCGGCCCAGCCCTTGGGCACGTGGATCCGCTTGTTGCAGGTGTGACAGCGCGGCGACCGGGGCTTGGCCGATCGCGCGCTCGTTGCACGAGACGCTGGGGACATCCGACGTCACCTCCCAGCGGCTCCGGAAGCGCGGCTACGGTATAGAGGCTAGGCCGAGGGAGTGACAAGAATGAGCTGGGTCGGGCTTACCGAACGATGAGAGCTGCCGTGATTCGCAGCTTCGGGGGTACGGACGCGGTCGAGGTCGTCGATCTTCCCGACCCCGAGCCCGGCCCCGGCGAGGTCGTCGTCGCGGTCAGGGCCGCGGCGCTGAACCACCTCGACCTGTGGACCGTGTCGGGAGCGATCGCGGAGCCCAAGCTCCCGCACGTGCTCGGAGCGGACGGAGCGGGCGAGATCGTCGCCCTCGGGGACGGAGTGACCGGCGTTCGTCGCGGCGACCGCGTGATCGTCAATCCCGCGATCTCGTGCGGCCGGTGCGAGCGTTGCCGCGCCGGCGAGCAATCGGAATGCACGACCTTCCGAATGATCGGCGAGCACCTTCCCGGGACGTTCGCTCAACGAATAGCGGTCCCGGCCGAGAACGTCTTTCCGTTCCCCGACCACCTCTCGTTCGAGAACGCGGCCGCGCTCGGCGTCACCTTCATCACCGCATACCGGATGCTGTTCGCGCGCGGGGGGTTGCGGCCGGCGGAGTGGGTGCTCATAACGGGTATCGGCGGGGGCCTCGCGCTGTCTCTCCTTCAGTTGTGCCGTCCGGTCGCGGGCCGAGTGATCGTCACCTCGTCGTCGCAGGCGAAGATCGAACGCGCGCGCGAGCTCGGCGCGGACGAAGGCATCGACTACAAGCAGGAGGACGTCGGCAAGGCGGTGCGCCGGCTCACGGGCAAGAGAGGCGTGGACTTGGTCGTCGACTCCGCCGGCGGCCCGACGCTGGACGCGTCGATACGGTCGCTGCGCGCGGGGGGCCGTGTCGTCATCTCGGGAGCGACCGCGGGCGGGACCTCCGAGATAAACGTGCGGCGTCTGTTCTGGAGCCAGCTATCGGTGATCGGATCGACGATGGGATCCGTCGCGGACGTCTCGGACATGTTGCGCGCGGTGGCCGGAGCGAAGCTCGAGCCGATCGTCGACCGGACGTTCGCGCTCGACGACGTGCAGAAAGCCTTGCAGTACCTCGAGAGCGGAGACCATTTCGGAAAGGTCGTCCTACAGATCCCGCCCGTGCAATGACCTAGCGAGACGCCTTCGCACCGGAACTAGGCGACGAGAGGTATTACTCTGGAGACGTGTTCGTCGAGATCGTCCTTGCAATCCTCGGAGTGCTCTTCGTCGCGGTGATGACGTTCATCGCGTTGGCCGGGCTGATGCGGGCGCTGCACGGTAAGAAGGTGGTGGATCCGGAGGGGGACGAGGCCGCGGAAGCCCGGGCGGCCGCAGCCATCACGGTCATAAGCGGCCCGGGGACCTAACGACCCACGGTCCAGTTGGTGCCCGTTCCGCCTGAGGCGAACGGCTCAGCGCACGGCTGCACGCACCGCCTCGGCTACCGCGCGCGTAGCCAGATAGCCCAGCAGGTCCACGTTTGCAGCGGCGGCTCCGCGCTCGGCGGGAGCCGCGACCGCGAACGTGACGTCCCCGTCGTAGCGCGTGTGCGCAGGACGGATCGTCGCGGTGACTCCGTCCGACCCCCGCTCGGCGAGGAACGCGACGTCTCTCTTGTCGAGCTCGGCTTTCACCGCGACCACCGCAAGGACGGTGTTGGTGGGGCCCGCCGGGTCCCGGCCGGGCAAGACCATCGTCGGCTCGGGCGCGCTCGTCCCCGCTAGGACCGTCCCGTCCGAGTCAAGGACGTCACCTATCGGGTTCACCACCGCGAGAGCGGAGACGCTCGCGCCGGACTCCTCGACCGCGGCTATGCCAAGTCCTCCCGGCGCAAGGTATTCACGGCCGGCCCATTTTCCGACGGTGGCACCCGTGCCGGCCCCGACGCGTCCCGTTGCGACTCCTACTTCGGTCGCGGCATCGCACGCCGCGCGCCCTTCGGCCGGGCCCGGTCTGACGTCCGATCGGATCGCACCTAGATCGAAGACGACGGCTGCCGGGACGATCGGGATCGTCGCTAGTGGAGTGCGGAACCCAACGCCTCTCTCCTCGAGCCATTCCATGACTCCGTGAGCGGTGGCGAGACCGAACGCACTGCCTCCCGCCAGCACGAGCCCGTGGATCTCGTTGAGCCGTCGGTTGGCGTGAAGGGACTCGATCTCGCGCGACCCGGGCGAGTTGCCGCGCACGTCGACGGAGGCGACGTTTCCGGGCGGCGGGAGGATAACGGTGCAGCCGGTTCCCGCGGCCTCGTTGGTCCAATGACCGACCGAGAAGCCGAGTCCCAGCGATGCGGCGCTCATGTCTCCTGGTACGCGTAGCGCTCTTCGAGCCATGGGTCGGCCCGGTTGTGATAGCCGCGGACCTCCCAGAACCCCCTTCGATCGACTGCCATGAGCTCGAACGAGCGCACCCACTTCACGCTCTTCCATCCGTAGAGCTTCGGGACGACCAGTCGCAACGGCCATCCGTGCTTGGGCGCGAGGTCTCCGCCGTTGTGCCCCCACGCAAGCAATGCCTCCGAATCGAGCAGGGCCTCGAGCGGGAGGTTGGCCGTATATCCGTAGTCCGCGCCGACCGTGACGTGCGTCGCGTCGGGGTGAGGGTTCGAGGACCTCAGCACGTCGGCCGCACGCACGCCGAGCCAGAAGTTGTCGAGCTTCGACCACCCCGTCACGCAATGGAAGTCGGCGCGCATTTCGACGTTCTCGAGCGCTTGGAGCTCGTCATAGGTGAGCTCGACCGGCGTCTCCACGAGCCCCGTCACCGTCAGGCGCCATGTCGTGCGGTCGAAGCGCGGGATAGGGCCCTCGTGCAGCACGGGCCAGCCCCGTGTGACGCGCTGCCCCGGCGGGACGCGCGCCTGTGCGTGCTCGGGCAGCTCCGCAGTGACGACGCCATCTCCGCCATCGCGCGCCGAGTCGTCGCGCGCTCCCGGAGGGAGGGACGCCCGCCGCTCGAGGTCGTCGAGGCGGAGGCTCGCCTGCGCGGCCATCTCGTCGTCGCCGCTCGAGCGGGCGAGGTCCAGCGCGCGTTGATAGCGCTTGCGGGCTCGCTGCGCGGCGCGCTCCTCGCGCCCCGACGGCGCGTACTTCACGAAGTTGTCGGCGGTCTCGAGGAGCTCGAAGATCCGCTGGCGGTCGGTCATGGGTTCAGTGTACGAAGGCGCGGAGCAGAGCCGGCCGCCGCGCCGTAGCCTGTTCACATGCAACGGCGACGGCTCGTTCTCGCTCTCACCGTGCTGTTGGCGATGACCCTTCCGGGAGCCGGGCCTGCCGCTGCCGGGGGAGACCGCGACGGCGACGGCATGCCGGATTCGTGGGAGGAGTCCCATGGGCTCGACCCCGACGACCCATCCGACGCCCAGGAAGACGCCGACGAGGACGAGCTCGTGAACCGCGCCGAGTACCAGTGGCGCGGTGATCCAAACGACGCGGACACCGACGACGACGGGCTGACCGACGGGACCGAGGTCGCCAGATGGCACTCGCGCGTCGACGTGCCAGACCGGCTGATTGGGCGAGTGCGCGTCACGGGGAGATGCCCCGGGGGCGCGGACGCGTGCCGGACGAAGGCGCTCTTCGCGATAAAGGTGATCTTGAGCCGCCGGCGCGAGGAGGTGGCCACGGTGCGCTCGAACTCGACTGGACGTTTCACCTTCGGCGACCTCGCCCCGGGTCGTTACCGAATCAGAGCTCAGTCGGTCGCGGCAACGCCCATGCCGCCGGCGTCGCGAGCACGCGTCGAGTCCGATCAGACGGAACCGATGCGCGTCCAAATCGTCGGATCAACCGAGAACGGTCGCGGGCTGGTCGGGCAGGCAACACAGAGCCCGACGTGCGCCGCGCAGTCGGAGGGCGAGGATTGCATGGTGCCACTGCGTGATGCCCCCATCCGGGTAAAGGACGATGACGGCAAGATCGTCGCGCGCTACACGACGGGTCCCGACGGCTACTACGCGCTCGGCCTCGAGCCGGGGGCCTACGTGATGATCGCCGGGCGCGTCGACGACGACGACCTCCCGTATCCGCCGCGGCGCAGACGGTTCGAGGTCCGGCGCGCCCACCGGGGGCCCGTGACGATCGACGCCCCCTACGACTCGGGCATCCGCTGACCAAAGATCGTCGGGCCGCACCTCTCTCTTAGGATCGCCCACGATGCGATGCCGTTCGTGCGGAGCCGAGGTCACGCAAGCGTCCGCCACGTCCTGCCCCCGTTGTGCCGCGCCGCTCGGTTCGTCGGAGGCGGCCGCGACGGCGCGCATCGGTTCGTCCACCGAGGAAGCGCCGCGCGCCGAGCCGGAGAGCGGCACGGAGGCGCGCGCGAAGCAACGTTCGCAGAGCCCGTTCGGCCCCCGGCGCGCGTTGTACGACTTCTTGTACGCGGCCCGGCGGTCGCTCTCTGCCGGAGGGTGGTTCGACGCCGCGTCGGCCGCGGGCCTCGGGTTTCTCGCGTTGCTGTGTGTGGGCGTCGTCTTTCTCGTGGCGGCGCGGCTGCAGTATCCGGACGTCGGGTCCGGCTCCAGCCCGCTGTCGGTCCTGACCTCGGCGGTCGTGCTCGCACTCGGATCGCTCCGCATCCCGATCCACGTTGGGGACCTGGCGGTGACTGCCCTGCCGCTCGGCGCGCTCGCGCTCTCGGCCACTGCCGTGTCGTGGGCGGTCGAGCCGGCCATACGCCGGCGCGAGGTCACGGGGCTGCGTGCGCATGTCGCGGCCGGCGCAAAGATGGCGATTCCGTTCGGGGTCTTCTGCTGCATGGCAGCGCTCGTGTTCAGGTTCCGTGGAGGCGCGACCCCGACCCACGCCGGCGCGCTCTCCGCGCTGCTTCTTGGAACCGTGTGGGGGACGTTGTTCGGGGCCCTGGGCGGAGTGCGCACCCACGGGTCGGTGCGCGCGGGGTTGCGCGCGGTGGCTCGGTTCGCGCGCGAGCGCGGCGGCCGCCTCGGGGTTGGGCTCAGGACCTCGATGCTCATGCTCGCGACTTCGTTATTGACCGCGGCAGCGGCGGGCCTCCTGTGGATCATCGCGGGGCTCGCGCGCGGCGCTCCCGTGGCGAAGTTCGGCGGTGGCGACGCGCTGGCAGGATTCCTCTACGTCCTCGCGTTCCTGCCGAACCTGCTCGTCGCCGTCATCACCATCGCGTTCGGAGCCGTCCTCGACGTCGGTGCTCAGATCACGATCGAGGGTCACCAGATCGGCCCGCTCAGGTCGATCTCGTTGTGGGACTGGGGCCGCGGCGGGCCTCCGCTGCTTGCGTATGGCCTGCTTCTCGTTCCGGTCGTCGCCATGGTGGGGGCGGGATTTCTCGCCCGCCGGCGACTCGAAGCGGCGGCCCTGGTGCCCGCGATCGGCCTCGGAGCCATCGTGTTTGCGCTCGTGATCGCCGCCATGGGGTGGGTCGGCCAGGCCCGTCTGGGAGCGGGCATCGTTCGCAGCCATGGGTTCGCGGTCGTCGCGGCGCGTCCGGGGACGCTCTTGTTGACCGCGTTCGCGTGGGGCGCGATAGGGGGCGCGGTCGGATGGAAGCTCGCAGGGCGCGCTGCCCGCGCGACTCCGAGGGCCGAGACGAGCACGCCGACGGGGGCCGCGGCATGAGCCTCGAGATCTTCTGGCATGCCGAGGTCGGGCCGCTCTTGTGCAACTGCTACGTCGTCGGCGACGCGACCAGCAAGGACGCCATAGTCGTGGATCCCGGCGGAGACGCCAATGAGATCGTCGCGGCGATCGAGGAGCGCAATCTCACGATCACTGCGATCGTCGCAACCCATGCGCACTTCGACCATCTGATCGCAGCGGAGGTCGTGCGCGCGCACACGGGGTCGCCGCTGTATCTGCACGAGGGCGACCGGCCGCTGCTCGACTGGTTCGAGGAGTCGGGCCTCCTCTTCCTCGGCACCAAGCTCCCGCCGCCACCCGAGATCGACTCGTCACCCGTGGAGGGGGATCGTCTCGTCGCCGGCACGACCGAGCTCGTCGTCGTGGACACCCCGGGGCATTCGCCGGGATCGATCTCGCTGGTGCACGACGCGGCGATCTTTTCGGGCGACGTCCTGTTTGCCGACTCGATCGGGCGGAGCGACCTCCCCGGCGGCGATCCCGACACGCTCGTCGCGTCGATCCACGGCAAGCTCTTCGACCTCGACGACGACGTCCCCGTCTACCCCGGCCACGGCCCCGCGACGACGATCGGGCGGGAACGCGCGTTCAATCCGTTCGTCGGGTCGTCGGGCGGGATGTGGCCGCCTCCGAGCTGAGGGTTCGTTCCGTCCACTCCGGCCACAGCCGCCGCGCGGTGGTCTCGGGAACGCCCCCGCCGCGCCAGTGCATCCCCCTCCATACACCGCGGTAGCCGGGCAGCAATCCCGAGGCGACGAGCACGTGCCCGGCGATGAACACCGTCGTGACATAGGTCGAGTACTTGTGCACGCGCAGGAACCATACGAAGGCCGGCCCGCCGCTCACCGACATCAGCCCGAGACCGCTGACGGTCAGGGATAGGAGACTTCCCGCGAGCACGACGTTGGCGATGCGCTGGCCCGGGTCGAAGTGACCGGCGTGATGGCCGAAGCGCCCGGTGAAGCTCGCGCCCGGCCACCGGAGGAGCCAGCGACCGTCTCCGCGCTCGTAACGAAACGAGTCCCCGACGAACGTGACGGCGCCGCGAATCCCTACGACGATTCCGATAGCCGCTGCAAGCGCCAGCCCCCATCCTGCGTACTCGTGAAGCGTGACGTCGCTCGTTCCCGTAGCGCGCGCGAGCAGGCTGGGCTCACCCTCGCGTCCCGACAGCAACCACCACCCCGTTGCGAGAAGCGGAAAGGTCAGCAGATAGACCAGCGCATGGAACCAACGCGCGCGCCGGTTGTAGCGCTCGATGCGCGTCGGGTCGCCGTGCGCGCGGCTCGCGTCAGTAGCCGTAGTTCGCGTCGTCCGAGGGCCCCGAGTCCTTGGACCCTCCGGACTTCGACCCGTCCGAATCCCCAGAGCCTCCCGCGATCGTGAGGTCGATCGTCACGTCGGTGCCGGCGGGGCTGTGATCCGCGTTGCGCAACGACGCGGTAAGGGTGTGCTCGCCCGGCGACAGGTCCGTCACCTGAAAGCTGTCGGAGGCAACGACTTCGTACTCGCTGTCGTCGCCGTCGTAGAACACGTGCACGTGGTGGTTGCCACTCTCGGGAGGCCCGAGGTCGTCGGCCGCAGTCAGCTGGAGCGT
>DATBND010000205.1:0-3629 GCA_036554505.1 Actinomycetota bacterium
CGTGTCGTGCTTGCGCCCGTCGAGGTAGAGATAGCCGTCCTCGTCGACGTGTCCGAGGTCGCCGACCGAGAAGCGGCCGTCGCGCCACGCCGCGCGCGTCTTGCGCTTGTCACGCCAGTACTCGAAGCGCTCGCCGGTCGCCTCCTTCACCCACACTTCGCCGACCTCCTTCGGAGGTAGCGGAGCGCCGTCCCCGTCCGTGACTACGACGTCCGCACGTGGGATCGGAGTGCCCACGCTGCCGGGCTTGCGCAGCCATTCGTCGGTCGATATCCGCGTGGCCTGGCCCTCGGTCGATCCGTAGAACTCCCATACCGAGCCATGCGGGAAGAGCTCGATCGCGAGCCGCTTCGTGTTGTCTCGTATCGGGGCCCCCGCGTGTGCCAGCAAGCGCAACGAGGAGAGGTCGTAGCGCGCCTGCACCTTGCGTCCCAGCCCGAGGATCCTTTCGATATGGGTCGGGACCATGAACGTGCTCGTCGCGCCGAACATCTCGATCGCGGCGAGCGTCTCCTCCGCCTCGAAGCGAGGTTGCAGCACGACGCTTCCGCCCGCTTCCAACGTCCGCAGAGAGAAGCGCAGCGGCGCGGAGTGCGCGAGTGGTGAGCACACGAGGTGGACGTCCTCTGCGTGTATCCCCCACAGCTTCCTGAAGCCCTGCGAGATGCGGCGAGCCACGTCGGGCTCGTGCGGAGCGACCCACACGCCCTTCGGCGCACCGGTCGTTCCCGACGTGTAGTGCATCGGGCGACCGAGCGTCACGTCCGCGACATCGACGGGCTCGGCCTCGTGCAGCAACCGTTCGAACGCGTCGCCGAACGTGACGACCTTGTCGAGCGCCGGATGCTCCTCGACGCGGTCGTCGGTGAACAGCCAGCGGGCGCCGGAGTCGTCGATCAAGTACGCGATCTCCGGAGGCGTGAGCAGCGCGTTGACGGGGACGGGCACGACTCCGGCGCGCAGGGCACCGGAGCAGACCTCGAGCACCTCGGGACGATTGGCCGAGAACACCGCGATCCGATCGCCTCGCCCGATCCCTTCGCGAGCGAGGGCGCCCGCGAGTCTCCGGCTCCGATCGTCGAGCTCCCCGAACGTGACCCTGTGGTGGAGCGTGACGATCGCCGCGGCCTCGGGAGCCGAGCGCGCGGCGGCCCCGATGCCCATGACGGACGCGCCTACTTGTCGCTGGGCGCGCCCTCGTTGCCCGCGGGCGTCAGGCCTCGTGCGATCGGCGGCGTGTAGTCCGTAGGCTCCGCGTTCCACTCGGACTTCGACGTGTCCCCGCCCACGAACGCAGGCTGGAACTCGATCCACCGAGCGACCTCGTTGACCTGCCGGAAATACCATGCCGCTTGCAACAGCGCTATCCCGGGGAAGATCCAGAACCCGCCGCGTTGCCCGGTGAGGCCGAGCGCCGCGAGCCCGTACACCATCGTCAGCGCGCACATCCCGGCTGCGTTGCGCGTCACGGAAGTGACGATCTCCTCGCGCGCCATGGCGCCCGTCTTCTCGTCGCGCTCCCTGGCCTTGCGCACACGTTCGGACTGGAGCACGACGAAGCCCCCGTAGAGCGCCTGCGCCAGGGCCATCAGGACGAGGAGCCGGTACGCCCAGTCGGCCTGCACGTCGTCCATCGGCTTGTTCGCCCGGAGCTGGGACAGGAACGAATCGGGCAGTCGCAGAACCGCAAGGCACAGGATCCCGAGGGCGATGAGGAAGACCACGAAGGGCCCCCGGCGGGACGGCATGTTCACGAGGCCAGAGTACCGCCGGGCCGATCCGGCCTCTCCGCAATCGGCCCCCGTCCGGCCAATCCGCGCCCCCGTCGGCGGGCGAACAGCGATGGAAGCAATGAGAGATCTCGCGGAGTGCCTGCTGCCCGGCCCGGGCTACGATGCGCCGTCCATGGATCGAAAGGCGGACGCGCACCTGGCCCAGAGGCTCATGGAGCGCGACGAGACGGCGCTCCGAGAGGTCATCGACCGTTACGGAGGAGCCGTGTACGGGCTAGCTCGAAGGGTGATCGCCGAGCCGACGCTGGCCGAGGAGGTCGCGCAGGACGCTTTCCTCGCCCTGTGGCGTCGTCCGGGAGCGTACGACTCAGAACGCGGAAGCCTGCAGAGCTTTCTCCTGGGCGTCGCTCGCAACAAGGCCATCGACCTCGTTCGCAGGGAGGAGGCGCGCAAGCGCGCTCGCGAGGCCCTCGCGGCGGAGTTCGAGGCGACGGCGTCGGTTCAAGTGCACGGGAGTGGGATCGAGGAGCGAGACGAGGTCCGGGGCGCCCTCCAACAGCTATCGAGCGTCCAACGCGAGGCGATCGTGCTCGCGTACTTCGGGGGCCGGACCTACCGCGAGGTGGCGATCGAGCTCGACATCCCCGAGGGCACGGCCAAGACACGATTGCGGGACGGGATCATTCGGTTGCGCGAGCTCATGGGCGCGTCGAGAGGGATGGAGTGATGGAGAGAAGCCACGAGGAGCTGAAGGAGCTTCTCGTTCCGTACGCGCTCGGCGCGATCCCCGAGGACGAGATGGCGGAGATCCGCTCGCACATCCTCTCGTGTGAGGAGTGCATGGCCGAGGCGGACGGTTACGCGGAGACCGCCGCGTCGCTGGCCGTCGCGGCAGAGCCCGAGGCGTTGCCGGCCGGCTTCGCCGACCGCGTCGTGGCGAAGGCGCGCGAGGGGAGATCGACGGAAACGGTCTCTGCCCCGGCTCGGTCGCGGCGCTGGAGAGTACTGGAGGGTCTGTCGTTCGCCGCCCTGTTGCTCGTGGTCGCCGTGCTCGGCGTGGCAGTCGTCAACGCTCGGTCGGACGCGGCGCTCGAGCGCCGCGCCGTCGGTGCCCTCGTTTCGGATGAGGGAATGGAGCTCACCGGCCTCGAAGGAGTGGCCGCGCGCATGCTGCCGGGCGACGACGGCTCGGTGTTCGTCGCGCAGGGGCTCGAGGAGACGGCGAGTGACGAGACCTATCAGCTGTGGTTGATGAGAGGCGAGTGCGCTGTCAGCGACGGCGATTGCACGATAGTGAGCGCGGGGACCTTCGAACCGGACGACGACGGGATCGTGATCCACGAGGCAGCCGAGTCGCTCGACGGATACGACGACGCGGCGGTGACCATCGAGCCGGCCGGCGGCTCGGAGCAGCCCACGTCCGACCCGCTCTTCAGCTCGCTCTGAGCTTCACGAGCCCACTAACGTCGGGGGCTCTCGAACCCGATCGCTAGACTGCCGTCGATGAATACGCGCGACGTAATCGTCGCCGCCCTGCGACGTGACCCCGACCTGATCCCCCGGATGAAGGCGTCGCTGCGCGAGCGGATCGACGAGGAAGAGGGCGCCATGTCGCGCGTTGTCCAGGCGGCCGGTGCCCTCGAGCCGATCCTCGCCGACGCGGTCAAGAAACGCCCGTCGCGCTTGTCGGTCATCGGCTTGAAGAGCGCGCACTTGCTCGCCGACCTCGCGGTCGAGGATCGTCGCTCGAGCCGGCGGCTGGAGAACCTCGCGCGCGGGGGCACGGTTGGGATCGTGTTCGTGGACGTGTCCGGCTTCACGAAGTTCACCGCGTCGCATGGAGACGAGGCCGCCATCGAGCTTCTCGGTGTCCTGGGCGACCTGATCGAGCGAGTG
>DATBND010000209.1:0-2051 GCA_036554505.1 Actinomycetota bacterium
GGGTCGCAACGTGACCCTGTTCCGGCGTCGTCGTGGGCCCGACACCGTCATCGGCGTCGACACGACCAACTCGCTTGGTCGCTGGGGCGTCAAGACGGGCCGCAGGCGTGGCACCTACTACGCCCGCATCGCAGCCTCGTCGGCAACCGACGCCCAGACCGGCGGTCAGCTCAACTGTCTGCCCGACCAGTCCAACGACGTCCGCAGGCGCTAGCCGTCCTTGCTCTGCTTGTAGTGGATAAATCGGTCTCCTTGCATCGCAAGGCAACTTTCGCCACAATGGCAACACCCCCTCGGGGGCTGGGAGGAGGGCGCAACTATCGGGGAGCCCCGGCGTTGCACCCTTCGACGGGAGTAGATCGACGGAAAGGGGAACGCTTTGAGCAAACGGATCTTTAGCCTGCTCCTGGGCCTGTGCCTGGTTGCGGGGATGCTCGTGGCGGTGGCGGCGCCGGCTCAGGCGCAGAGGCCGTTCGGTGTCCAGCAGTTCGAGCCAAACGATACGAACCTCTCGCCGTGCGCCGTCCCGGCACCCCCGGGCTGTACGGCGGACTTCCTGAGCGACAAGTTCGACGGCGTCGACTCGCTCGCGCACCTCACTGCGGTCGCCACGCCCGAGACCACGCAGGTGACGTGGTACGCGTGTCCGCTCGGCACCACGGTGAACACGCAGGCAGCGCTCTCGAGCTGCAACGTCACGATCGGCACCGACTCCACCGGAGTCATCCCGCCGATCGGCCCCGGCGCGTCGAGCCCGGCCGACGAGGCCTACGACGTGACGTGGGACATCCCCGGCTCGCTCGACCAGCAGCGGCGTGACATCGCCGCGCTGGCGTGCATCGGCACCGCGCAGCAGGTCGAGGGCGGCAACGCGAACTGCCGCGTCGACGAGGAGAACTCGATCTTCCTCGAGGACGCGCAGACGGGCACCGCTGCCAACCAGACGACCGCTGGTGAGTTCGGCCAGTACCGCACCCGGCAGACGTGCCTCGGAGTCGCTCCGGGCGACGCCGCGTGTGACGCCGCGTACAAGGCGTTCCCGCACGGCAGCCCCGTCCCGAACGACGGCTTTGACTTCAAGGCCTTCACGTCCGACGACGTGCAAGCCCTTTCGGCTGGAGTAAACGCACCCGCCGACGCTTCGGCCGAGCCCTCTACGGCAAACTTCGTCGTCGGCGTCGTTTGCACGCTCGAGCAGACGTTCACCAACTTCAAGCGGTGGCGGTGCCAGCTCAACGATGCGCAGGTCCCGAACGACGCCGAGATCGCCGTCGACCTGTTGAACAACACGACTGGCGGCTCGTTGCCTACGGGTAACGCGGGCTACTGCAACTCGAACAACAACCCGGGGGTCGGTCCCCCGCCGGCGCAGAACCAGGTGCCGGGCGCGCACGACAACTGCGTGCTGGACGTTCACTACGTCGTCTCGAGCGCACGTCAGGCTTCGAGGTTCGTGCAGAGCTTCTCGCCCAACCCGCCGAGCCCGGCGGCGTCGGCAGGCTGCGCCAACCCCGACACCGACGAGACGAGCAGCCTCGGCACGACCGAGGACGCGATCCTGTGTCTGTTCGACCAGTTCACCGACCCGTTTGCGGGTCCGTGGACCGAGTCGACCTCGGGCGCCGGTCAGATCGCCGACTGTGGCGGCGAGGGCACCGGTCACGACCACAACGGCGACGGCCTCTTCGAGGACTGCGTCGGCAACACCGGGCCAGACGGTTTCTCCGCCGGCCTGACGTTCCAGAACCCGTCGGGCCCGACTGGCGACCAGACGCTCACGGGCTGCTACGACCCGCAGAACCAGACGACGAACCCGCCGGTTGCCAACCACGGTTGCACCGACGCGGGCACGACGCTGACTGCGACCAAGGTGATCCACTGGGGCACCACGGCCACCGAGGTGTTCCTTGCCTACAACAACCCGGCGCCGTCCAACGCGTCGGACCCGTGCCGCACCGGCACGACGTTCAAGGCCAACGAGGTCGGAGACCACGACGACATCACGGTGTGCACGTTCGACTCGAGCGGCAACCGGGTCCCGACCGACACCT
>DATBND010000151.1:0-5203 GCA_036554505.1 Actinomycetota bacterium
CTATACGCACCTTCCGGTTGAACGTCGGGACGCGCGCGAGGTGGTAGCTCCGATGGAGGAACCACGCGGCGAAACCCCGGACCTTGAGGCCGAGCACGCGCGCGACGCCCTTGTAGCGCCCTAGCGACACGAGCGTGCCGAGGTTCCGGTAGCGAAACGGCTGGAGCTCCTCGCCGCGAATCGACGCAGCGATGTTCTCGGCCATCCGGCGCGCCTCACGCAGCGAGTACTGGGCACTCGGAGGCGCGGTCCCACCGGTGACGAGATCGGGCACCGCCGCGCAATCCCCACCGGTCCACGCGTCGGCGACGTCCCTCACTCGTAAGTACTCGTCCGCGATAAGGCGGCCGCGATCGTCGGTGGGAAAGCCCAGCCGTCGCACCAGGGGGTGGGCCTTCACTCCCGTCGTCCATACGAGCGTGTCGGCGTCGAGCTCGATTCCGTTGGACAGGCGCATCCGGCCCCCTTCGGCCGATTCCAGCCTCGTCTCGAGGTGGACCTCGATCCCGCGCAGTCGCAAGTTGCGCACCGCGTAATCGGCGAGGTCGCGGCCGATCTCCGGGAGTATCGAGTCCGCCGCCTCGACGAGGATCCACCGCATGTCGTCGCGCGTGAAGGAGTGGAAGCGCTCGGCCGCCTCCCGCGCGAGGTCCTCCAGCTCTCCGAGCGCCTCGACGCCCGCGTAACCCCCGCCGACGAACAAGAACGTCAACGCCTTGCGGCGGATCGCCGGGTCGTTCGTCGACTCGGCCACGTCCATGCACGAGAGCACCTTGTTGCGGAGGTAGATCGCCTCCGACACCTCCTTGAATCCGATGCCGTGCTCTTGCAGGCCGGGCACGTCCAGCACGCGCGACACCGAGCCGACTCCGATGACGATTACGTCGTAGTCGAGCTCCAGAGGCGGGCCGTCGAGCGGCTGCACGCGTGCGACCTTGCGGTCGTGGTCGACGCTCATGGCGCGCCCGGTCACCAGATGGGTACGCGACAGCGCCTGGCGGAGCGGCACGACGACGTGGCGAGGCTCGATGTTGCCCGCCGCCGCTTCCGGAAGAAACGACTGATAGAGCATGAAGCTCTCGGGGCTCACGAGCGTGATCGCCGCCTCCGAGGACGACAGGCGTTTTTCGAGGCCGAGCGCGCAATAGAGCCCGACGTACCCTCCGCCGATTATCAGGATGCGCACCGGCCGAGCCATGAACGAAAGGCTAATGCCAGCGGCAGACTCAGTCGTTGAGCGTGTCGGAGTCGTAATCGAGGCGGTCGGTCGCCTCCGCGGGCCAGACCTCGAGCTCGGGCTCGTCCATCAACGCGGTGGTGAGCTCCGCGCTCCCGCCGACGTACGTGCTGTCGAGGTCGATCTCGGTCGCGACGCACCACGCGCGGTCGTCCGGCCACCAGATGCTGGGGGCGTTATGCATGTCCTTCCCGAAGCATGTGACGAGATCGATCGAGCCGCGCGTGAGCAGGTACTCGCGTCCGGGAGCTTTCACGTGCGGATAGGTGTCCTCGTCGTAGCCCTCGAGTAGATGGAGGTCACCCCACCCGAACCAGATGCAGAACCAGCAACTGTCCGGGTCGTTGGTGAAGCGCCGGAGCACGCGGACGAGCGGCTCCGCGACCTCGGGGGGAAGGTCTCCTTCCTCCGGCCGCTCGCCCCACGACGGCCTCCCGTTGAGGGGTTCGATCCCGGCGAGCTTCGCGAACTCGGCGCGCGCGTGCATCCGCTTGCCGTTCATCTGCGCGACCTCGGCCCACGACACGGGCTCGCGTTCGTGGGTCCCGACGGGTCGATTGGCCGGGTGCAGGACGCGTACATACGCCTCGAAGTGATCGGGGAGGATGCCGGCGACCCTCGCCCAGTTGTCTCGGGTGAGGTCTTCGATCCATCGCGCGGGGCCGGGGTCGTCGACGAGCTCGATCCCGTCGGGCAACGACCATGACGGAACCGGCACGTAGCTTCCATCGGACGTCAGATAGGCCGTTCCCCGGGCCACATGCGTCTGGCGCCACGGGAGATGTCGCTTCCAGCGGTGAAGCCAGTGCTCTCCTTGGTGACGGCGCTTCGGCGGGCGCGGGCTCATTCCACAACCGTAGCGGTGGGAGAATTGCACGGATGTCATCTTCGCAATCGCCCGCCCTGTCGAAGTTCTCTCCTGCCGCCCGTGCGTGGTTCGAGGGCGCCTTCGCCGCGCCCACGCCGGCGCAGGAAGGCGCGTGGGACGCCATCGCGGCCGGCCGAAACCCTCTGGTCGTCGCGCCGACCGGTTCGGGTAAGACGCTGGCCGCGTTCCTGTGGTCGATCGACAAGCTCGCGACCCGCGCCGTGCCCCCACAGAAGGAGCGTCTCGCGGTCCTATACATCTCGCCGTTGAAAGCGCTCGCGGTGGACATCGAGCGCAACCTCCGCTCGCCTCTGTACGGGATCCGCGCGACGTCGGCGCGCGCGAACGTTGCGCCTCCGGAGATCGCGGTCGGCATCCGCACGGGAGACACGCCCCAAGAGGAACGGCGACGCCTGCCCGCGCATCCTCCCGACATCCTGATCACGACTCCCGAGTCGCTGTTCCTCTTGCTCACGTCGCAGGCGCGCGACGCGTTGAAGTTCGTCGACACGGTCATCCTCGACGAGGTGCACGCGATCGCCGGCAACAAGCGGGGCGCGCACCTCGCCCTGAGCCTCGAGCGACTCGATGCGCTGCTGCCGGAGCCTGCCCAACGAATCGGCCTCTCGGCCACCGTGAGACCTCACGACGAGATCGCACGTTTCCTCGGCGGGAGCCGCCCGGTCGACGTCGTCGCGCCCCCGTCGGAGAAGTCCTTCGACCTCAGCGTGAGGGTTCCGGTCGAGGACATGGCCGCGCTCGGCGAGCCGACGGGAGAGATCGCGAGCGGATCCGCCGCGGGGGCCGAGGAGCGCACCAGCATCTGGCCCCACGTCGAGGAGGAGCTTCTAGGCCTCATCCGCGAGCACAAGTCGACGATCGTGTTCGCCAACTCTCGCCGGCTGTCCGAGCGGCTGTGCGGGCGGCTCAACGCGCTCGCCGGGGAGGAGGTCGCGCGCGCCCACCACGGCTCGGTCTCGCGCGAGCAGCGGCTCATCATCGAAGAGGACCTCAAGGCGGGCCGTCACCCGGCGGTGGTCGCGACGAGCTCACTCGAGCTAGGCATCGACATGGGCGCCGTCGACCTCGTCGTCCAGATCGAGAGCCCGCCCTCGGTCGCCAGCGCCCTGCAGCGGGTCGGCCGGGCCGGCCACCAGGTGGGCGAGGTCTCGCGCGGCGTGCTGCTGCCCAAGCACCGCAGCGACCTCGTGCACACCGCGGTCGCGGTCGAGCGCATGAAGCAAGGCGCGATCGAGGCCACCACGTATCCGCGCAATCCGTTGGACGTTCTGGCGCAGCAGATCGTCGCGATGGTGGCCATGGACGAGTGGTCCGTCGACGACCTCGAGTCGACCGTGAAGAAAGCCGCTCCGTTCCACGACTTGCCGAGGAGCGCGCTCGAAGCGGTGCTGGACATGCTGTCAGGTCGCTACCCGTCCGACGAGTTCGCCGAGCTGAGGCCGAGGCTCGTGTGGGATCGCTCGACCGACACGCTCACTCCACGCACGAACGCGCAACGCCTCGCGGTCACCTCCGGCGGCACCATTCCCGACAGAGGCCTCTTCGGCGTCTTTCTTGCCGGCGACAAGGGGCCGCGGGTAGGAGAGCTCGACGAAGAGATGGTCTACGAGTCGCGCGCAGGGGAGACCTTCGTTTTGGGCGCGTCGACGTGGTTGATCGAGGACATCACTCACGACCGCGTGCTGGTCTCGCCGGCCCCCGGGCAACCGGGAAAGATGCCGTTCTGGCATGGGGACGCGCTCGGCCGCCCGGTCGAGCTCGGTCACGCGCTGGGTGAGTTCGTCCGGTCGACTCAGCGTCAGTCCGACGACGAGGTCCGGGCTCGTCTGCAAACCGCGGGGCTCGACGAGCGCGCGATCGCAAACCTCCTCCAGTACCTGCGCGAGCAAAAGGAGGCGACCGGAGCGCTTCCCGACGACCGCACGATCGTGATCGAGCGCTTCCGTGACGAGTTGGGCGACTGGCGCCTGTGCATCCATTCGGTATTCGGGGCCCAGGTGCACGCCCCGTGGGCCCAAGCGCTCGAATCGAGGTTGCGGGAGCGTCTCGGCATCGAAGTCCAATGCATGTACACCGACGATGGCATCGTCGTGCGCGTCCTGGACACGGACGACCCGCCGCCCTCGGATGCGGTGTTCTTCGATCCGGAGGAGGTGGACGACGTGGTCGTGGGCCACGTCGGTAGCTCGGCTTTGTTCGCCAGCCGTTTCCGGGAGTGCGCGGCACGCGCCCTCCTGCTGCCCAAGCGCCGGCCGGATCGTCGCACTCCGTTGTGGCAGCAGCGCCAGAAGAGCGCACAGCTCCTCCAGGTCGCCTCGAAGTACGCGTCGTTCCCGGTGATGCTCGAGACGTACAGGGAATGCCTGCAGGATGTCTTCGACGTTCCCGCGCTCGAGCACTTGATGGGCCGAGTCCGCAGCAGGGACGTGCGCGTCGTCGAGGTCGAGACGTCGATGCCGTCGCCGTTCGCAAGCTCGCTGCAGTTCTCCTACGTGGCCGCATTCATGTACGAAGGTGATTCTCCGCTCGCGGAGCGGCGCGCTCAGGCGCTGTCGTTGGATCGTTCGTTGCTGGCCGAGATCATGGGCCGGGAAGAATTGCGTGAGCTCCTGGACTCGGCATCGCTCGACGAGCTCGAGCTCGAGCTCCAGCTGCTGACCGACAAGCGGAAGGTTCGAAACGCCGACGAGCTCCACGATGCGCTGCGGTCGCTCGGCGATCTCACGCTCGACGAGATCGCTCTACGAAGCGCCGAGCCGAACCGGGCGCGCGGATGGGTGGAGCACCTGCAGTCGACGGGACGAGCGCTGCCTCTGCGGATATCCGGTGAGGAGCGCTGGGTCGCGATCGAGGACGCGGCCCGGTTGCGCGACGCGCTCGGCGTCGCGTTACCGGTGGGGCTGCCCGTCGCGTTCCTGGAGCCCGTCGCCGATCCAATCGGCGATCTCGTCGCGCGCTATGCCCGGACGCACGGCCCGTTCTACCCCGAGGATGTCTCGACGCGTCTCGGCCTCGGCGTAGCAGTCGTGCGGGCGACCCTCGATCGTCTCGAGGTCGAGGGCCGCGCCGTCGAGGGC
>DATBND010000290.1:0-3906 GCA_036554505.1 Actinomycetota bacterium
GTCCCCAGCGCCACGGGCGTGCTCGTCATCCCGACTCGGCCCGCGGTCACAGCGGACAAGAAGGTCACGCTGTGACAACGCGGGAGCCGCCGCGCGACGCGCCTCTTCGCCCACCGCCGGCGCGCGCCGACTCGCTCGTCATCGTCAACACTGGCGACGGCAAGGGCAAGAGCACCGCCGCATTCGGGATGATGATCCGCGCGGTGGCGCGCGGATGGAACGTCTGCGTGGTCCAGTTCATCAAGTCGGGCAAGTGGAAGGTCGGCGAGGAACAGGTCGGTCGTCAGCTCGGCGTGGACTGGTGGACGACCGGCGACGGGTTCACGTGGAACTCGAAGGACATGGACGAAACCGAAGCCAGAGCGCGCGCTGCGTGGGCGACCGCCAGGGAGAAGATCGGCTCGGGGGACTACTCGATGGTCGTCCTCGACGAGATCACGTACGCGATGAGCTACGGGTGGATCGACACGACAGAGGTCGTCGTGACGATCAGGGACCGTCCCGCGCGCGTCAACGTCGTCCTGACCGGTCGTGATGCTCCCGCCGAGCTCGTCGAGGTCGCAGACACGGTCACCGAGATGACGAAGGTCAAGCACGCGTTCGACAAGGGCATCCGGGCCAAGCGCGGGATCGATCTGTAATGGCGATGACGTTGTTGATCGGAGGCGCCCGAGCCGGGAAGTCGAGCCTGGCGGCACGACGGGCCGAGGCGAGTGGCCGGACGGTCACGTTCGTCGCGACCGCCCAAGCACTCGACGACGAGATGGCGGCTCGCATCGCGCGCCACCAGGCCGATCGACCCCCAAGCTGGACCACGATCGAAGAGCCGGCCGAGCTTGCCGTCGCGTTGCGCAAAGCCGATCCAGATGCGGCGGTGATCGTGGACTGTCTCACCCTGTGGACGACCAACCTCATGCTGGCCGGGCACGAAGAGGACGAGATCGCGCAGCGCGCGGCAGCGAGCGCGTCACTCGCGGGCGACCGGGACGCGCCGACCTTCGTCGTCACGAACGAAGTCGGCTCGGGCGTCGTGCCCGGCTCCGAGCTCGGGCGACAGTTCCGCGACGTCCTGGGGCGCGTGAACTCGATCTGGGCGAGCGAGGCCGCGGAGGCATTCCTGGTGGTCGCCGGTCGCGCGCTGCCCCTCGAACGATGGGACTGAGATTGCTTCCCGCCACGCTTCCCGGCCCGGACGAGCGTGCTCGCGCCGAAGTCCGCGCCCGCGCCAGCCGCGTCCTGCGGCCCACGGGCGCGTTCGAGCGGCTCGACGAGGTCGCCGCGTGGCTGGGCGCGTGGCAAGGGACCTCGACGCCGGCGGTCGAGCGCCCCGCGGCGATCGTGTTCGTCGCGGACCACGGCGTCGCGGCCGAGGGCGTCAGCGCCTATCCGCAACAGGTGACCGCGTCGATGCTCGCCGCGCTGCGAGAGCGTGTCGCGACCGCCAACGTACTCGCAGACGAGGTCGGCGCGACGCTGGACGTGGTCGACGTGGGGGTGGGACGTCCGACCGGCAACATCGCGGTCGAGCCCGCTCTCGACGGCGAGCGGTTCCAGACCGCGTTCGAGCTTGGACGCGCGTCGATCAGCGCCCTCGACGCCGATCTGGTGGTCGTGGGCGAGATGGGCATCGGCAACACGACGGCGGCCGCGGCCGTGTCCGCGTCGCTGTTCGGCCTGACCGCCGAGGACTGGACGGGCAGAGGCACCGGCATCGACCCCGAGCGGCTGGCAACGAAGGTCGAGGTCGTACGCGCCGCATGCGCGCGGGCGGGCGAGTGCGCGCCCATGGAGGTGCTGCGCCAGCTCGGTGGAGCCGAGATGGTCGCGGTAGCCGGCGCGGTGCTCCAAGCCCGCATGGACCGGCGACCCGTCGTGCTCGACGGCTTCGTCGTGACCGCGGCGGTCGCGCCTCTCGAGCTCGCACGTCGCGGGGCGCTCGACCATTGCATCGCCGGCCACCTCTCACCGGAGCCGGGGCACCAGCTGTTGCTCGAGAAGCTCGGCATGGAGCCGTTGCTCGATCTGGGCCTTCGCCTGGGCGAGGCGACGGGTGCTCTCGCGGCCGTGCCTCTGGTGCGAATGGCGGCCCGCGCAGTCGTCGACGTCGCTACGTTCGACGAACGAGGTCTCGAACGATGAGCGGATTGGTCGCGGCGGTGTCGCTCCTCACGCGCGTGCCGGTCGAGGGCCCGCTCGACGACCACTCCCTCGCGCGCGCGATCCCCTGGTTCCCCGTCGTGGGACTCGGGATCGGCAGCGTCATTGCGGGGGCCTACGCCGGCCTCGTCGCGCTCCTGCCACCGTTTCCCGCGGCCGCCGTCGCAGTGATCGCCGGCGCGCTCCTCACCGGAGCGTTCCACGAGGACGGCCTCGGCGACGTCGCCGATGCATTCGCAGGAGGGTGGACGAAGGAGCGACGTCTCGAGATCCTCGACGACCCCCGGCTCGGCGCTTTCGGTGTGCTGGCGGTCTCGGGAGCGTTCGTCGTGAGAGTTGGGACGTTGTCGGCGTTGGGCGCGTGGGAGGCGCTCGCGCTCGTACCAGCCGCGCACGCGCTGAGCCGCGCTGCGGCCATCGAGCTGATGCGCCGTCTGCCTCCGGCTGCACCGGGGCGCCTCGGGGCCACTTACGCCGCAAGGTTGACGCGCTCCGGCGAGAGCGTCGCAGTGATCACGGCGCTCGCGGCAGGCGCCGCCCTTATCGGCGCATGGGCCGGGCCCGCCACGGTCCTGTGCGGAGCGGGCGTGTTGACGATGGGAGCGCTCGCGCGCGCCAAGATCGGCGGCATGACCGGCGACGTGCTCGGGGCAACGCAACAGATCTGCGAGATCTGCGTGCTGTTGATGGGTGCGGCGGTCGTGCACGAAGGGTGGGGCTCCCTCGCATGGTGGGCGTAGGAACGCTCGAGCTGTGGCTCGTCCGTCACGGCGAGACCGACTGGAGCACCGCCCGGCGCTTCTGCGGGTGGAGCGACCCACCGCTGAACGGGCGCGGTCGCGCTCAAGCGCGCGCGGTGGCCGAATCCCTCGCAGGCACGAGCTTCGACACGGTCGTCAGCTCCAGCTCTGCGCGCGCGATCGAGACGGCGCGTCTCGCGTACGGCGAGCCCGTGACCGACGATCGCTTGCGTGAGCTGGACTTCGGGGAGCTCGAGGGCCTCACGTGGGACGAATGCTCTCCCGACATGCGCGCGCAGCTCGCCGACTATCACGCCTTCGTCGCTCCGAAAGGCGAGGCGGTCCGCGACTTGATGACGCGGGTGACCTCCGCGCTGCGCGAGCTCGGCGCGGGCAGGCACCTCGTGGTGTCGCACGGCGGTGTGATCTACGGGATCGGCGCCCTTGCCGGGATCGACGACTACCCCGCGCCGGGAAGCCTGCGGCGGGTGGCGATCACTCTCGACCGCGGCGCCGAAGTGCTCACGCCCGAGTCGATCCGGGCTCTCTAGGGCGCTAGGCGCGCAACAGCCCGTCGCGGGCGAACAGTCTCCGGCGGTCCGGCTCCCCCAGGCGAAACGCGATCCAAAACCACAACAAGACGCCGATGCCGGTGAGCTCGCCCGCCCACGTCAACGCGTGATCGAACGGGCGGGTGAAGAGCTCCCACGTATACGGCTCCGGCGGTCGCACCGCGAAGCGAGAGCCGAACGCCGGCCAGTAGAAGGTGCGGGGCGCCTGCCACATCCCATCCCCGACCAGGTGCAGCAGCCACCCGACCGCGAGCCCGAAGACCGAGAGCCGTCGTTCGCCGCGCAGGAACACGAGGATCACCACGGCGACGACGATTACGGCGACGAGCGAGTGCGCGATCGAGCGTCCGGCAGGCTCGTGCAGCCATGCGACGTTCACGACCGCGTCGACGACGTCGGGCACGATGGCCCCGATGATCACGTAGCGATAGTCGACC